>CAZDSS010000074.1:0-12535 GCA_964508185.1 uncultured Sphingomonadales bacterium | reverse complement strand
GGAGGAAAGTCCGGGCTCCACGGAAACACGGTGCCGGATAACGTCCGGCGGAGGCGACTCCAGGGAAAGTGCCACAGAAAGCAAACCGCCCCGCCACGGCGGGGTAAGGGTGAAAGGGTGCGGTAAGAGCGCACCGCGGGCCTGGTAACAGGACCGGCATGGTAAACCCCACCGGGAGCAAGACCGAATAGGGACGGTTGCCGCCATCGCGCGGCAGGCCGATTTCCGGGCCACCGTCCGGGTTGGTTGCTAGAGGCGTCCGGCAACGGGCGTCCCAGAGGAATGGCCGTCCATCGGGCCGCAGGGCCCGAGGACAGAACCCGGCTTACAGGCCATCTGCCCCCTCGACCTTCCCTGACTTCCCCCCGTTTCGGCCGCTCATGGGCGGTCATGGGAAAATATGGGCCGAACCCCTCGATAAGCCCCTTCGGGCCGCTGTAGCGTCCCATGCCGCCGCCCATTCTCCACATGGTTATCCACAGGTTATTTGTTCGCGCTGTGTTCTGAAGGCGCGGCGAAAATCAAAATTCCGTCAATCGATTAGCGGATTTGCGACGCGCGCGGCAGGACGGCGGATTTCCAAGTTGTCCCATGTCATCCCATTGACGCCCATCTGTACCCATGATACTCCAAGAATACCCAGCGGACGACAGAGAGAGGCTTTCAAAAGGGGAAACCGCCGTCGCCAGAAGGGATCACGACAAACCAAGGTTCATGAGGTGCGCCCGGGCTCTTTGCGCCTCGTGAAGAACTCGAGTTGATCAATGCCTTTGTTTTTGTCCACGTTCGTGAACAAGGTTGACCGAAAGGGGAGGACTTCGGTTCCCGCTTCCTTTCGCGCTGCCTTGTCCGGCGCGGACTTCATGGGTGTCGTGGTCTACCGTTCGCCGCTCCTGCCTGCGATCGTGGGTGCCGACCTCGGCTACATGGAGCGGCACTCGAACGAGGTGGACGAGATCGCGTCCCTGGCCGATCCCAAGCAGGCCCTGTCCGCCGCGATTCTCGCGGACAGCCGCCAGCTTCCCTTCGATCCCGAGGGGCGAATCCTGCTTCCTGCCGATCTTCTGGCGCACGCCAACATCACCGACCAGGCGGCCTTCGTCGGGCGCGGCAAGACCTTCCAGATCTGGGAGCCCAAGGCGCTCGAGGAATACAATGCGAGGGCGCTCGAAATGGTCCGCGCCAATCTCCTGCAGCAGCAGGCGGGAGGTGCGGCATGATGCAGCCCGCGCCCCATCTTCCGGTGCTTCTTGCCGAGGTGCTGCATTATCTCGCCCCGCGCGACGGCGAGGTGTTCGTTGACGGCACCTTCGGCGCCGGCGGCTATTCCCGCGCCATCCTCGAAGCCGCCGAATGCACCGTCTTTGGCATCGACCGGGACCCGACCGTGAAACCCCATGCCGACAGGCTCGCCGCCGATTTCCCCGGCCGCTTCAAGCTGCTTGCGGGCTGCTTCGGCGACATGGAAGCGCTCCTTGCCGCCGAGGGGGTGAGCCGGGTCGACGGCGTCGTCCTCGATATCGGCGTCTCCTCCATGCAGCTCGACGAGGCGGTGCGCGGCTTCTCCTTCCAGGCGGACGGGCCCCTCGACATGCGCATGGGCGCGGAAGGGCCGACCGCCGCCGAGCTCGTCAACAAGCTCGAGGCCGAGGAACTCGCGGACATCATCTACAAGTATGGCGAGGAGCGGCATTCCCGCCGCATCGCCCGGGCGATCGTCGCCATGCGCGCGAAGCGTCCCTTCGCTCGCACCCGCGAGCTTGCGGAGGTGGTGGAGCGCGCCATTCCCGGCGGCGCCGCGAAGAAGGGCGGCATTCATCCGGCGACCCGCACCTTCCAGGCGCTGCGCATCATGGTGAATGACGAGCTCGGCGAGCTCGAGCGCGGGCTTGCGGCGGCGGAGCGGCTTCTCGGCGCCGAGGGGCGGCTGGTGGTCGTCACCTTCCATTCCCTCGAGGACCGCATCGTCAAGAATTTCCTGCGTGTCCGCGCGGGCGAGACCGGCGGGGCGTCGCGCCATCTGCCGGAACAGAAGCCCGTGCGCGCGCCCAGTTTCAGCCTGCTCAACCGCAAGGCCGTTCAGGCGAGTGCGGAGGAAGCGGCCATCAATCCGCGCGCCCGTTCGGCCAAGCTGCGCGCGGCCCGCCGCACGGCGGCCGAGGCCTGGAGTGAAGGAGTGGCGGCATGATGCGCGTTCTCAACCTCATCGCTTTCATCCTGATCGTCGCGGCGGGCACGGGCCTCTATCAGCTCAAGTACAATACCCAGCGCCTGCAGCAGGAAGTGGCCGCGCTGCGCCAGCAGATCCAGGCGGACAACGAGGCCGTGAAGGTCCTGCGCGCGGAATGGACCTATCTTTCGCGTCCCGACCGCATGGAGACCCTCGGCCAGCGCTATCTCGCCCTGAAGCCGGTGGCGGCGGCTCAGGTCATCAGCTCCATCGAGGAGATCGCCTTCCGGGAGGACCCCCACGCGGTGGTGGCCCAGGTCGACGACTTCCGCACCGTGACGCCCCGGCTCGTCCGCAGCCCGGCAACCCGGCCGGACGCGCCGGAGGCCAAGCCCGCGCCCGCGCCGCGCAGCATCCCCATGCCCGTGGCCCCGGCGGAGGAGCGCGCGCCCCTTCTGGAAGTGCGGCATGAAATCAACGACATGGGTCCGGCCCTGACCGAGACGGCGGAGCTGCCGCCGCAGGTCGCGGCGCCCGCCGCGCCCAGCGACGACCCCCTGGCCTTCATCCGGCAACTGCGCTTCGTCTCGGCGACGGAGGAGGTCCATGACTGAGCCCGGCAACGTTCCCCTGCACACCCACGATCAGGACGACCGGCAGCTCGCCCCGCAATACCCCCTGCGGGGCGTACGCCGTTTTCGGATCGAAGGTGCGGGCAAGGAGCATATGGAGGTGGCGCGGAACCGCACCATCGTCGCCGTGCTGCTGTTCGTCTGCTGCACCTTCGCGCTCGGCATTCGTCTCATCGATCTCGGCCTCGTGGAGCGGGTCGCTGAAACCGCGAGCCGCGGCGACCGTCGCGGCGCGGTCCTCGCCGCGCGGGCCGACATCGTCGATCGCAACGGCGTGGTGCTGGCGACCAATCTCACGACGGCGTCGCTATATGCCGACCCCAAGCGGGTGCTGGATCCCGAGGAAGCAGCGGACCGCCTGCTGCTGGCCCTGCCGTCCCTCAACCGCGCCGATCTCCTCAACAAGCTCCGCGCCGACAACCGCTTCGTCTGGATCAAGCGCAACCTGACGCCCGAGGAGCAGTACCGGGTCAACAGCCTCGGCATCCCCGGTCTCGGCTTCGAGAACGAGGACCGCCGGGTCTATCCCCACGGGCGGCTGGCCGCCCATGTGCTCGGCTTCGTCGATATCGACGGCCAGGGCCTTGCGGGGATCGAACGGTTCTACAACAGCCGCCTCGCCAATCCCGGCGACGTGCACGAGCCCCTGAAGCTCGCCCTCGACCTTCGGGTGCAGCATGTGCTGCATGAGGAATTGAGCCATGCGGTCGAGACCTTCTCGGCGATCGGCGGCGCGGGCATCGTGCTGGACGTGAACAACGGCGAGGTCCTGGGCCTCGTCTCGCTTCCGGATTTCGATCCGAACGAGCCCGGCTCGGCCAATACGGAAACCCTGTTCAACCGGGTGGTGCAGGGAGTCTATGAGCTTGGCTCGGGCATGAAGGTGCTGACCGTCGCCATGGCGCTCGATTCCGGCGCGGCGACCGTCACTTCGAGCTATGACGCGACCCAGCCCCTTCGCGTCGCGCGCTTCACCATCAACGACTATCACCCGGAAAAGCGCTGGCTCAGCCTCCCCGAAGTGTTCATGGTGTCGTCCAATATCGGCACCGCGCGCATGGCGATCGATATCGGCACCGAGACCCAGCGGCGCTATCTCGCCGATTTCGGCCTGCTGGAAAAGCCCAGGATCGAGCTTCGCGAGGCGGCGAGCCCGCTCGTTCCCAATCCGTGGCGCGAGATCAACACCATGACCATCGGTTTCGGTCACGGGATCGCCGTCACGCCCCTGCAGCTCGTCACCAGCATCGCTGCGGTCGCCAACGGCGGTCGCCTCATTCCGGCCACCTTGGTGAAGGATGATGATGCGGCCCGCATCGCCGCGGCCAAGCAGGTCATCTCGCCCAAAACCAGCGACATCATGCGCAAGCTGTTGCGGATCACGGTCATCTCCGGCACCGGGGGCAAGGCCGACGTGCCCGGCTATGAGGTGGGCGGCAAGACCGGCAGCGCGGAGAAGGCCTCGGCCGGCGGCTATCGCCGCAAGGCCCTGCTGTCGTCCTTCATCGCCGTCTTCCCGTCGGACGCTCCGCGTTACGCCGTCTTCATCATCGTGGACGAGCCCAAGGGCACGCGCGAGACCTACGGCTTCGCGACCGGCGGCTGGACCGCGGCGCCCACGGCGGGCGCGGTGATCCGGCGGATCGGCCCGATGCTGGGCGTCGCGCCGCGGCCTGCGGACGAAGACCAGAAGGCGCGGCTGCGCCATGCGCTGCTGCTGCCCGTGAGCGAGTGACCTTCATGCGCCTTGCGGATCTCATAGGCCCCGAAGTCCCGGCCACCGACAAGGAAATCCGCGGCCTTGCCGAGGACAGCCGCAAGGTGCGCCCTGGCTATCTCTTCGCGGCGCTGGCCGGAACGAAGACCGACGGCGCGCGCTTCATCGACGACGCCCTGTCGCGCGGCGCGGTCGCCGTGCTGACGACGCCCGACGCCCCCATTCCGGACGCCGACATCGTGGCGCTGCGCGACCCCAATCCGCGCCGCCGCTTCGCGGCGCTCGCCGCCCGCTTCTACGGTCCGCAGCCCGATACCATCGTCGCGGTCACCGGAACCAACGGCAAGACCTCGGTCGCAAGCTTCACCCGGCAGATCTGGGAGCAGATGGGCCATCGCGCCGCCAGCATCGGCACCCTCGGCGTCGTGGCCGAAGGGCTCGAGCGCGAGACGGGGCTCACCACCCCCGACATCGTGACCCTGCACGAAACGCTGCGCGAGCTGCGGGAGCGGGAGATCACCCATGTGGCCTGCGAGGCGTCGAGCCACGGCCTCGTCCAGTACCGCCTCGACGGGCTGCGCCTTGCCGCCGCGGCCTATACCAACCTTTCCCGCGACCACATGGATTACCATGCCACGGTCGAGGACTACTTCTTCGCCAAGGCGCGGCTCTTCGGGCAGCTCCTGCCGCCGGGCGGGGTCGCGGTCATCAACATGGACGATCCCTTCGGCGCCGATCTCGAGGGTCTCTGCTGGGCGCGCGGCCATCGCCTCATCCGCATCGGCCATGATGCGGGCGACATCCGCCTTCTCAAGCGGCGGCCCCACGACGCGGGGCAGGAGCTCACCATCGGCCATGACGGCGGCGTGATCGACGTCGATCTGCCGCTCGTCGGCGAATTCCAGGCGCTCAACGCCCTGACCGCCGCCGCCCTCGTCATCGGCTGCGGGGGCGAGGCCCAGGCGGCGTTCCGCGCCCTTGAACATCTTCGCGCCGTGCCGGGGCGCATGGAGCTTGTGAGCGTGCTCGGCAACGGCGCGCGGGTCTATGTGGACTATGCCCATACGCCCGATGCGCTCAAGACCGTGCTGCAGGCCTTGCGGCCCCATGTGCAGGGAAGGCTTGTGGTGGTGTTCGGCTGCGGCGGCGACCGCGACCGCGGCAAGCGGCCCCTCATGGGCGCTGCGGCCAGCGAATTCGCCGACAAGGTCTATGTGACCGACGACAATCCGCGCAGCGAGGAACCGGCCGCGATCCGCGCCGAGATCCTGAAAGCCGCGCCCGGCGCCGTCGAGATCGGCGACCGTGCCGCGGCGATCGCAGCCGCCATGCGCGACCTGCAGCCCGGCGACATGCTGGTGGTCGCCGGCAAGGGCCATGAGCGCGGCCAGATCATCAAGGGCGAGGTGCGCGACTTCAGCGATTTCGCCGAGGTGCGGAAGGTCGCCGCAGCGATCGAGCGGGGAGGCGGGCAATGACCGAGGCGCCGCTCTGGACTTCCGACGAAATCCTCGCCGCGACCGGCGGCGTCCTTGCGGGCGATGCCTTCGCCGCCCATGGCGTTTCCATCGATACCCGCACCATCGAGGCGGGCGACCTTTTCGTGGCGCTGCCCGGCGCGCGCTCGGACGGCCATGACTTCGTCGCCGCGGCCTTCGCCAGGGGGGCGTCGGCCGCTCTCGTCTCCCGCGACATGGCCGACGCCGCGGGGCCGCTCGTGCGCGTGGACGACACCCACAAGGCCCTCGAAGCGCTGGGCCAGCGGGCGCGGGCGCGGTCGAACGCCCGCATCCTCGCGGTCACGGGCAGCGTCGGCAAGACCAGCACCAAGGAGGCCTTGCGCCTCGCCCTCGGGCGCGGACGGCTCACCCATGCGAGCGCCGCGAGCTACAACAACGCGATCGGCGTGCCCCTGAGCCTTGCCCGCATGCCGGCGGACACGGTCTTCGGGGTGTTCGAATTGGGCATGAACCATGCGGGGGAGCTCACCGGGCTCAGCCGGCAGGTGCGGCCCCATGTGGCCCTCATCACCAATGTGGAAGAGGCGCACCGGGCCCATTTCGATACCGTCGAGGACATCGCCGACGCCAAGGCTGAGGTGTTCGCGGGGCTCGAGCCCGACGGCATCGCCGTCCTCAACCGCGACAATCCCCATTTCGCGCGCCTGCGGGCCGCGGCGGAGCGCGCGGGCGCCGCGCGCATCGTCGCCTTCGGGCTCGATCAGGCGGCGGACGCCCATGCGATCCGCTATGTGCTGCATGAGGATTGCAGCTGCGTCACCGCGCGGATCCAGGATGCCCGCATGCTCTACAAGGTGGGCGCGCCCGGCCGCCACTGGGTGGTGAACAGCCTCGCCGTGCTGCTGACGGCCCACATGCTGGGGGCGGACCTCGGCCTCGCGGCCCTGGCCCTCGCCGACATGATGCCGGTCGAGGGGCGCGGCCAGCGCCATCTGGTGACCGTGTCGCCGGATGTGAGCTTCTGGGTGGTGGACGAAAGCTACAATGCCAACCCCGCTTCCATGCGCGCGGCGCTCGACACCCTCGGCAATTTCAGCATCGAACCCGCCGAAGGCCGCAGCGGCCGCGCGACCCGGCTGCGCGGGCGGCGCATCGCCGTTCTCGGCGACATGCGCGAGCTGGGTGATGCCGGGCCGCGGCTCCATGCGGCGCTCGCCCAGGCGATCGATGATGCGGACGTGGATCTCGTCCTCACCGTCGGCGAGCTCATGCGCCATCTGTGGGATGCGCTGCCCGGCCATCTGCGCCTCGCCCATGTGGCGACCGCCGCGGAAGCGGCCGATGTGATCGCCGCCGAGGTCAAGGCCAGCGACATCGTCATGGTCAAGGGGTCGCAATCCATGGGCATGATCAAGGTGGTCAACGCCCTGCGCGACCTCGGCCGCGCGCCCGCCGAACCCGCATCCTCGAAACAGATGAAAGGCTGAGAAGGAACCCGCGTGCTCTACCATCTGCTCTATCCGCTCAGCGACGAGTTCGTCCTCTTCAACCTGTTCCGGTATCTGACCTTCCGGACGGGGGCGGCGGTCATGACCGCGCTTTTCGTGAGCTTCATCCTGGGGCCGCATCTCATCCGCTGGCTGAAGAGCAAGCAGGGCAAGGGCCAGCCCATCCGCGAGGACGGGCCGCAGAGCCATGTCATCACCAAGCAGGGCACGCCGACCATGGGCGGGGTGCTGATCCTGCTGTCGCTTTCCATCGGCACGCTGCTGTGGGCGGATCTCACCAATCCCTATGTCTGGGCCTGCCTTCTGGTGACCCTCGGCTTCGGCCTCGTGGGCTTCGCCGACGACTATCTGAAGGTGACCAAGCTCAATCCCCGCGGCCTCAGGGGGCGCACCAAGCTCATCATCGAGGCGGCGATCGCGACGGCGGCGATCCTGTGGATTTCCCATGCGAGCGGGCCGGAACTGGCCAACAAGTTCACGCCGCCCTTGCTCAAGCAGGTCATCATCGATTTCGGGATCTTCTACATCCCGTTCGCGCTTCTCGTCATCATCGGCGCGTCCAATGCGGTGAACCTCACGGACGGGCTTGACGGCCTCGCCACCATGCCGGTCATCATCGCCTCCGCCACCTTCGCGCTCATCGCTTATCTCATCGGCAACGCCGTCTTTTCCAACTATCTCCAGGTCACATTCGTGCCGGGGGCGGGGGAGCTTGCGGTCTTCGCCGGGGCGATCGTGGGCGCGGGGCTCGGCTTCCTGTGGTTCAACGCGCCGCCCGCCATGGTGTTCATGGGCGATACGGGAAGCCTCTCCCTCGGCGGCGCGCTCGGCGCCATGGCGGTCGTCACCAAGCACGAGATCGAGCTCATGGTGATCGGCGGCCTGTTCGTGCTGGAGACGGTGTCGGTCATCGTCCAGGTGGTGTCCTTCAAGCTCACCGGCCGCCGCGTCTTCCGCATGGCGCCCCTGCATCATCATTTCGAGGAGAAGGGCTGGGCGGAATCCACCATCGTCGTGCGGTTCTGGATCATCGCCCTGATCCTCGCCCTCGTGGGCCTGTCGTTCCTGAAGATCCGGTGAGGTGCGGCGTGATTACTGTCGGCGCATATGCGGGTCGAAAGGTTGCGGTCTTCGGGCTTGCGCGCTCGGGCCTTGCGACGGCGCGCGCCCTGCGCGAAGGGAACGCCCATGTGATCGCGTGGGACGACAATCCGGACCGTCGGGCGGCGGCGAAGGCCGAAGGCTTCGAGGTTGCCGATCTCGCCGCGATCGACTGGAAGGACATCGCCGCCTTCGTGCCGAGCCCGGGGGTGCCGCTCACCCATCCGGCGCCGCATCCCTTTGTTACGATCGCGAAACAAAACGGGATTCCCGTGATCGGGGACGCCGAACTGTTCGAGCTTGCCCGGCCGCAGCTTCCAGCCCATCGCGTGGTCGCGATCACCGGCACCAATGGCAAGTCGACGACCACGGCGCTCATCGGCCATATCATCAAGGCGGCGGGCCTCCCGGTCGCGGTCGGCGGCAATATCGGCCGCCCGATCCTGGATCTCGAGCCGCTGCCCGAAGGCGGCGTCTATGTGTTCGAGCTGTCGTCCTACCAGATCGACCTTACGGAGACCTTCCGCGCCGACGTGGCGGTGCTCCTGAACCTCACGCCCGACCATCTCGACCGCCACGGCGACATGGCGGGCTACGCCCGGGCCAAGGAACGGCTGTTCACGCGGCAGGGCGGCGGCGACGTCGCGGTGATCGGCGTCGACGACGATCATGGCCGCCGGTTCGCCGCCTCCCTGAAGGGGCCGAAGGTGGTCGCCATTTCGTCCGAACGGGCGGTCGGGCACGGGGTCAGCGCCGCCGACGGCACGCTCATCGACGCGACGGCGGGAACGCCCCTTCCCATTGGCGGCCTTGACGGCGCACAGGCCCTTCGCGGCCAGCACAACTGGCAGAACGCGGCCGCGGCCTATGCGGCGGCGCGGGCGCTCGGCATCGCGAGCGACGCGATCTTCGCCGCGCTCCTGTCCTTCCCCGGCCTCGACCATCGCCTGCAGCGGGTGGGGGCCGTGGGCGGCATCGAATTCATCAATGATTCCAAGGCGACCAATATCGACGCCGCGTCCAAGGCGCTCGCCACTTTCCCGCGCATCCACTGGATCGCGGGCGGCAAGCCCAAGAGCGAGGATCTGAGCCCGCTCGCCCCCTGGTTCCCGGCGATCCGCCGCGCCTACCTGATCGGCGATGCGGCACAAGCCTTCGCGCGTTCGCTTGACGGCAAGGTCGATCACGTGATCGCCGGCGACATGGAGACGGCGACCCGCATGGCCTATCGCGACGCGGCCGAGGCGGGCGAGCCCGCGGTGGTGCTCCTGTCTCCCGCCTGCGCGTCCTTCGACCAGTTCGAGGATTTCGAGCATCGCGGCCGCGTCTTCGCCGAGATCTCCCGCCGCATCATCGCCGAGGAGGAGGGCCGGGCATGAGTGCTTTCGCGCGCACCGACACCAGCATCCTCAGCCACTGGTGGTGGACGGTGGACCGCTGGATGCTGCTGTGCCTCACCATGCTCATCGGCTTCGGCCTGCTGCTCACCATCGGGGCGAGCGTGTCGGTGGCCGAGCGGCTGGGCCTCAGCTCCTTCCATTTCGCCGAGCGGCAGGTCTTCTTCCTCGCCGCGACCATTGCGGTGATGTTCGGGATCTCCCTCTGCTCGCCCATCACGGTGCGGCGGATCGCGGCCGTCGCCCTGCCCATCACCCTCGCGCTGGTGGTGGTCGCCGCCTTCGTCGGGCCCGAGGTGAAGGGCGCGCGGCGCTGGCTTCCCATCGGCAGCTTCACCCTGCAGCCGTCGGAATTCCTCAAGCCGTTCTTCATCGTCACCTGCGCCTGGATGTTCGCGGAGCAGATGCGCGATCCCAAATTCCCCGGCCGGCGCATCGCCGTCATGCTGTTCGTCATGGCGGCGGGAAGCCTCGTCATCCAGCCCGACATCGGCCAGACCTTCCTGGTGGCGCTCACCTGGGGGGCGCAGTTCTTCCTGGCTGGCCTGCCGCTCATCTGGGTCGGCGTGCTGGGGGCCGCGGGCGTTTCCGCCATCTGCGTCGCCTATCTGCTGCTGCCGCACGTGGCGAGCCGCATCGACCGCTTCCTCAATCCGGCGACCGGCGACACCTACCAGATCGACACGGCGCTCAACGCCTTCCGCACCGGCGGCCTGTTCGGCCGCGGCCCCGGCGAGGGCCTCGTGAAGCGCGTGCTGCCCGACGCCCATACGGACTTCATCTTCGCCGTCGCCGGCGAGGAATTCGGCGTCCTTGCCTGCATGGGCCTGCTGTTCATCTTCGGCGTCATCGTCATCCGCGGCCTCGTCAACCTCCTGAAGGAGAACGATCCCTTCACCTATCTCGCGACCGCGGGGCTTCTGATCCAGTTCGGCGTCCAGGCCTATATCAACA
This sequence comes from uncultured Sphingomonadales bacterium, assembly GCA_964508185.1. Classification (GTDB taxonomy): domain Bacteria; phylum Pseudomonadota; class Alphaproteobacteria; order Sphingomonadales; family Govanellaceae; genus CAZDSS01. Next base: position 1,596 of record CAZDSS010000074.1, on the reverse strand, counting down.
TGGGCGTGAACCTCGCCCTGCTGCCGAGCAAGGGCATGACCCTGCCCTTCGTGAGCTATGGCGGCTCCTCCATGCTGGCGCTCGGCGTCACCATGGGCATGATCCTGGCGCTGACCCGCCGCCGCGCCACCTTGCGGAGCGCCCAGCCATGACCCGTCGCCTGTTCCATATCGCCCTTGCGGCGGGCGGCACCGGCGGCCACGTGATCCCGGCCCAGGCGCTCGCCGCGGAGCTTTCGGCGCGCGACCATCACCTGGTGTTCTTCCCCGACCGGCGGGGCATGCGCTATGCGTCCCTGTTCCCGGAAATGCCCGTCTACGAGGTGGCGAGCGCCCCGTTCCGCAGCGGCATCGTGGCCAAGGTGGTGAGCGCCCTTCGCATGGTGGCGGGGACCTTCCGGGCGCTGCGCTTGATCCGCATGCTGAAGCCAGCGGCGGTGGTGGGCTTCGGCGGCTATCCCTCGGTCCCCGCGGGGCTTGCGGCGGCGATCACCGGGCTGCCCCTGTGCCTGCATGAGCAGAATGCGGTCTTCGGTCGCTCCAACCGCCTGCTCGCCCGCTTCGCCCGGATGCTGACCCTGTCCTTCGCCCGCACCACCCGCGTGCCGCGTCATCCTTCGGTCCATGTGACGGGAAACCCCGTGCGCCCGGCGATCGTGGAGCTTGCCGCGGGCGATTACGAAGCGCCGGATGCGGACGGCGAATTCCGCCTGCTGGTGATCGGCGGAAGTCAGGGGGCGACGGTTTTGAGCGATGTGGTGCCCGCGGCGATCTCCGCCCTCCCCAAGGGGAGCTACAGCCGCCTGCGCATCGTGCAGCAGACCCGGGAAGAGGATCTGGAGCGGGTGACCCGGCTATACGAACAGCTCGGGATCGCGGCCGAGATCATGCCCTTCGTGGAGGATCTGCCCCGCCGTTTGGCGGATGCCCATCTGGTGATCGCCCGGGCCGGGGCGTCCACCATCAGCGAGCTTTCGGTCGCGGGGCGCCCTGCGATCCTCGTCCCCTATCCGGCGGCGACCGACGACCATCAGACCATGAACGCGGTGGAGCTCACCCAGTCGGGCGGCGCCTGGACCATCGCGCAACGGGACTTCACCCCGGCCCAGCTGGCCAAGCTCCTGCAGGGGCTGATGCGCGATCCGCAGCGGCTTGCGGATGCGGCGCGGGCGGCGCGGGGCGTGGGGCGGCCGCAGGCGGCGGCGGAGCTCGCCGACCTCGTGGAAAGACTGATCGTGGCGCGCGGGCCGCTCGCGGCGCTGCCTGTGGAGAGTGATGAAAGGACCGCGGCATGAAGAAATGGAATCCCCTGAATATCGGCCGCATCCATTTCATCGGAATCGGCGGCATCGGCATGAGCGGCATCGCCGAGGTGATGCACAATATCGGCTACAAGGTGCAGGGCAGCGACATTTCCGAGAACGCCAACGTCAAGCGCCTGCGCGCCCTCGGCATCCCCGTCTTCATCGGCCAGCGGGCGGAGAACGTGGAGGATGCCTGGATCGTCGTCCATTCGACGGCGGTGAAGGCCGACAACCCCGAAATGGTGGCGGCGCGCGCCCAGCTGAAGCCCGTCGTGCGGCGGGCCGAGATGCTG
>CAZDSS010000073.1:0-12539 GCA_964508185.1 uncultured Sphingomonadales bacterium | reverse complement strand
CCCGGCAGCGCTACTGGGGCTGCCCGATCCCGATCATCCATTGCGACGCGTGCGGCATCGTGCCGGTGCCGAAGAAGGATCTGCCGGTGACGCTTCCCGAAGACGTCACCTTCGACAAGCCGGGCAATCCGCTGGAGCATCATCCCACCTGGAAGCATGTGGACTGCCCCAAATGCGGCAAGGCCGCTCGGCGCGAGACGGACACCTTCGACACCTTCATCGACTCGTCCTGGTATTTCGCGCGCTTCTGCTCGCCGAAATCGGACAAGCCGTTCGAGCGCGACGCGGCCGCCTACTGGCTGCCGGTGGACCAGTATATCGGCGGGGTGGAGCATGCGATCCTCCATCTCCTCTATTCCCGCTTCTATACCCGGGCCATGAAGCGCATCGGGCTTCTCGATCTCGACGAGCCGTTCGACGGCCTCTTCACCCAGGGCATGGTCTGCCACGAGACCTATCGCAGCCAGTCGGGCGAATATCTCTTCCCCGATCAGGTGGAGAAGACGGGCGAGAATACCGCCATCCTCCGCACGACCGGCGAGCCCGTGGTGGTCGGCCGCTCGGAGAAGATGTCGAAGTCCAAGAAGAACGTGGTCGACCCCAGCGAGATTGTCGAACAGTACGGCGCCGACACCGCGCGCTGGTTCGTGCTGTCCGACAGCCCGCCCGAACGGGATCTCGAATGGACGACCAAGGGCATCGAGGGCGCCTGGCGCTTCACCCAGCGCCTGTGGCGGCTGGTGAGCAACCTCATTCCCCATGGGGCGGCGATCGATGCGCCGCAGCCCGCGGAAATCGGGGGCGTCGCCCTCGATCTCCGGCGCGCGACCCACAAGGCGGTGGCCAACGTCACCAAGGCCATCGAAGAGTTCCACTTCAACCGCGCCGTGGCCATGATCTACGAATACGCCAACGCGATCGGCGACGTGGACGGCGCTGCTGCGGACAAGGATCCGGCGCTCGCCTTCGCGGTCCGCGAGGCGCTGGAGCATCTGGTGGTGATGATCAACCCCATGATGCCCCATCTCGCGGAAGAGCTGTGGCACGCCCTGGGCCACGAGACCCTCGTCGCGGAAGCGGCCTGGCCCAAGGCGGACCCGGCGCTGCTGCAGGAGGATCAGGTGACCATCGCCGTCCAGGTGCAGGGCAAGCTGCGCGATACCCTGCTTGCGCCCAAGGACGCCGACCGCGACTTCCTCGAACGGGAAGCCCTCGCCCTCGAGAAGGTGCAGCGGGCGATCGACGGCCGCCCGGTGCGCAAGGTGATCGTGGTCCCCAACCGCATCGTCAATCTGGTGGTGTGATGACGGGCCGCGCCACAGGGCTCATCCTCGCCGTGGCGGCAATGTTGCTCGCCGCCTGCGGCTTCGAGCCCATGTACGGCGCGCGCACGGGATCGCTCGCGACGGCGGAGGAGCTTTCCATGGTGGAGCTCGCGCCGATCCTCGACCGCGAGCGTCAGCCCTATCGCCTCGGCCTCCAGATGCAGAACGCGCTGAGCGCGCGGCTCTATCCCTCTGGCGTCGCGTCGCCGCGCTACCGGCTCGAGGTGGTGGTGGACCGCGAGCTTCAGGGCTTCGGCTTCCGTTCGGACGAGGCGGTCACCCGCTACGGCCTGCGGCTCATCGCCAGCTACCGCCTCATCGACCTTGCAACCGACCAGGTGGCGCTCGCCGAAACGGCGCGGGTCTACAATTCCTTCGACGTCGCCCAGTCCGACTTCGCGACCCAGATGGCCGAGCGGGACATGGAAGAACGCCTGACCCGCGAGCTCGCCGAACGCATCGCAAGCCGCCTCAGCCTGCATTTCCGCGACAAGGCGGAGGACGCGGGGGCGGCCGCGGCGGATGCCCGGACGGCGCCCGCGCCATGAAGGCCCAGGCGCGCGATATCGGCGATGCCCTGCGCGCACTCGATCCCCGCTTCATCGCCGTTCTCGTCTATGGCCCCAACGAGGGGCTGGTGCGCGAGCGGGCCGACGCCTTCGCATCCCAGGTGGTCAAGGACCTCAAGGATCCGTTCAATGTCGCGATCCTGAGTTCTGCCGACGTCATCGACGATCCCGCCCGTCTTGCCGACGAGGCGGCGGCCATGTCCCTCATGGGCGGGCGCCGGGTGGTGCGCGTCGAGGGGGCGGGGGATGCGGTGGCGGGGCCCCTTGGCCATGTATTGTCCGACCCCAAGGGCGACAGCCTGATCGTCATCTCCGCCGGGGATCTTCCGCCGCGCTCGGCATTGAGGAAGCTCGTCGAGGATGCGCCGAACGCCCTCGCGGTCCCCTGTTACGAGGACGACGCGCGCAGTCTCGAGGCGCTCATTCGCCAGATCCTGCAGCAGAACGGCGGGCTCATGATTGACGCCGACGCCCTGCGCTATCTTCTGGACAATCTCGGGGCCGACCGCATGGTGGCGCGGGGCGAGGTGGAGAAGCTCGCCCTCTACAAGGCCAGGGATACGGACCGCAATGTGCGCCTTGCCGATGTGGAGGCGATCATCGGCAACAGCGCGACCCTTGCCGTCGATGTGGTGGCGGACGCGGTGATGGGTGGCGATCTCGAACGGCTCGATCGCGCGCTGACCCAGGCCTATGTGCAGGGCCAGTCGGCGATCACCGTGCTCCGCGCCGTCGGCCGGCGCGCCATGCGGCTCTATGAGGCGGCGGGCCATGTGGCCGAGGGCATGCGGCCCGAGGATGCGGTGAAGAAGCTCCGCCCGCCGGTTTTCTTCAAGGATCTGCCGTCCTTCACCGCCCAGGCGCGCCGCTGGACGCCGGAACGGCTCGCGGCGGCGATCCGCATCGTGACCGAAGCCGAAAGGGATGCGAAATCGGGCCTATTTCCGGCGGAGACCATCTGCGCCCGCGCCTGTCTCCGCATCGCCAACGCGGCCCGCGCCGGCGGGCGCTGACACGCCCTAGCGGTGCTCCTCGCGGTCGATCCAGCTCGTGTAGGTGAAGCGGTTGCCGGGATAGAGGTTGCTCGAGACCTCCATCAGCGCGCCGTCCGCATCGAAATAGCGGCGCACCACCTTGAGGGCGGCGGATCCGGGCTTCACCTCCAGCCGCTCCGCCTCCTCGCCGCTCAAAATCACCGCCTGGATGTCCTGGCCGATGCGCGCAATGCGCACGGGGAACAGTTCCTCGAGCAAGGCGCAGATGGCGCCGCGATGCTGCTCGATCGCGGGCAGCGCCGTCTCGAACTTGCGGTCGAGGAAGATTTCGGTCAGCGAAAAGGGCCGCTCGCTCAGTATCTGGAAGCGCCGCCCGGCAAGCCGCAGCAGCGGCTGCCCGGGGTGAACGTCGAGAAAGGCCGCAAGCGCCGCATTGGCCTTGAGGCGCTTCACCTCCTCGATGACGAAGCGGGTCTCGTGCGCGTACTGAAAGAGGTCGTCGATCCCGGCCAATGACTGCACGTATTTGCTGCGCGGCCGGTCCGCCTCCACATAGGTCCCCGCCCCGCGCCGCCGCGAAAGATAGCCCGCCTGCTCCAGAAGCCGGAGGGCGTCCCGCGCCGTGTGGCGGCTGATGGAGAATTCGGCGCAAAGCTGCGCCTCCGTCGGCAGGGAGCTTCCCACGGGATAGACGCCCGTCTCGATGGCATGACGCAACCGGTTGGCCACTTGCTGGTAGAGCGGGACTCCGGGATCAAAGGGCAGGGTCATGGACGACTTCTGGCGTTCTCACTGGCGATTGAAACGGCACGGGCATAGTATCGGTTGCGATAACGCTTTTAAAGGGGAAGCCATGCCGTTCGTCCTGCACGCCACCACCCTTGTCTCCGTATTCGCCCTTGTGGTCTATTTCTGGTCCGGCCTTCGCGTCGCCCGTGCTCGCGCCGTTCACGGGGTCCAGGCGCCGGCGGTCACGGGGCCCGAGGAATTCGAGCGCGTCTTCCGCGCCCAGCAGAACACCCTCGAACAGCTCGCCCTGTTCCTGCCGAGCCTCTGGCTCTGCTACATCCTCTATCACAACATCTGGCCGGCGGTCGTCGGGCTTTTCTGGCCCATCGGCCGGATCCTCTACATCCTCGCCTACAGCCGAAGCGCCTCGGCCCGCGCGCCGGGCTTCATCCTGTCGGTGATCGCGACCCTGATCCTGCTCATCGCCGCCGCCGTCGGCAGCGTGATGGGATTGCTTTAGGGCTCAGTCCCCGTCCCGGCGGTGGAAGCGCGTCGCGCCGTAGACCGGATAGGACAGGTTGAAATGGATGGCGAGGCCGCGCACCAGGAAGGTGGCCGCGGCCCCCGCCGCCATGGCCATGCCGTTCTCGACCGCCACGGTGCGAAGGAGCGCGTAGGCGGCCGCGCCGATGAGCGCCGCCGTCGCATAGATCTCCCGCCGCAGCACCATGGGCGGCTCGCCCGCCAGGATGTCGCGCAGCATGCCGCCGCCGCAGCCGGTCATCACCCCCATCATGACGGCGACCGAAAAGGATGCGCCGACCCTGAGCGCCCAGCTTGCGCCCACGACCGAAAAGATCGCAAGGCCCGCCGCGTCCATCCAGGACAAGGCCCGCGGCAGGGACTTGAAGACGGGCGCGAAGAAGAAGACGACGATCCCCGCCGCCACCGGCACCAGGAGATAGTTGGGGTCGCCGATCCAGAACACCGGCCGGATGCCGAGGATGAGGTCGCGCATGGTGCCGCCGCCGATGCCGGTCGCGATCGCCAGCACGATGAAGCCGAAGATGTCCATGCGCTGCCGCGCCGCCATGAGGCCGCCGGTGACGGCGAAGACCGCGACGCCCATCATGTCGGCCACATACATCAGGGTGGAGATTTCGATATTGATCATGGCCTCCTTTTAGCCGCGGCTTTGCGCAAGGCAAGCCCCAGGGCGGCGGCGACCAGGTTCGCCATGACGAACATGGCGAAAAGGCTGGACCAGCTGCCGGTGAAGGTCACGAGCGCCGCGGCAAGGGGCGGCCCCGCCATCTGCCCGAGGTTGGAGCCCTGCACAACGAGGCCGTTGACGGTGCCGAGCTCGGCGGGCGACGGCGCCACTTCCGGCACGGCGGCGAAGGCGGTCCCCGGAATCATGCCGCCGAAGAGCGAAAGCCCCACGCAGCCCATATAGCGCACGAGATCCGGAAGGGGCGAGAAGATGAGGGCGGCTGAGGATGCCATCAGCGCCGCCGTCAGGATGACGAGCCCCCCATGGCCGAAGCCGCGGCGGATGAGGAATCCCGCAACCAGATTGCCGATGATGTTGACGGCGATGACCACGGCGGCAAGGAGCCCCGCCGTCTGGACCATAATCCCCTTCTCCGAGATGAGGACGCTCGGCAGCCAGGCCATGAGGGCCGAATATTGCAGGGTGTAGAAGGCGAAGATCAGGGCGACGAGCCAAGGTCCCGCATGGCGGATCGTGCGGGCGATATTGGTGAGGATGGCCTGCGGCGCCTGCGCCCGGGCCGGGGCGGGCCGGAGCTTGAGGACAAGGGCTGCGATCAGCATCACGGCGGTCGCGGCGGCGAGGCCGAACCACATCCCCCGCCAGCCGCCGGCGGCGAGCAGGTGGGGCCCCGCGAGGAAGATGGCGGCGCCGCCCGCCGGATTGAAGATTCCCCAGAAGCCGAGGGCGAGCGGCCGGTCCCGCGCCGTCGCCTCGCGCACGATGAGGGAGGGGGCGGCGATGGAGATCGCGAGATAGCCGAAGCCTTCCGCAAGGCGCAGGACATAGAGAATGGCGGGGATCTGCACGAAGCCGCCCAAGCCTGCCGCGATCGTCAGCACCACCAGGCCCGCGATCAGCATGCGCCGGTAGCCGAAGCGGTCGACGAAGGATCCGGCGGCGATGCCGACGGCGACCGCAAGGCCGTTGGTGAGGGAAAAGAGCCAGCCGCCGGCGACGAGGGAGAGGGCGAATTCGGCGCGCAGGAAGGGCAGGGCGGGGGACAGCTTGAAAAGATGGGCGGCGGCGACGCTTCCCGTGACCACGAGGAAGGTGATGACGCCCCAGCGGGTCTCCCCCGGCCCCTGCTCCATGGATCCTCCTTCCGCGTCACGCCTCCGGGGCGGCCAAGCGCCGGATCATGCCGCGCAGCATGGATTTCAGATTCTCGATGTCGCTGTCCGCATAGCCTGCAAGGGCTTCCGCCTCATGCTCCTTGGCGCGGCGCAGCAGGTCTTCCACGCGCTGCCGCCCGGTGGGGGTGATGCTCACATTGACGCGGCGGCGGTCGTCGCTCGCCTGTATGCGCATGACGAGCTTCTCCTCGATCATGCGGTCGAGGATCTTGCTCAAGGTCGGCTGCTTGAGGAGCACGATCTCGGCGAGCTCGCCGATCGTGAGGCTTGGGCGGTCGGAAAGGGACGCCAGAATGCGCCACATGGGAACGCTCACGCCGCTCGATGCGAGCTGCGCATGGAACTGGGCGCTGACCAGATGGCTCGCGCGCGCCAGAAGATAGGCGAGATAGTCCTCGGTGAAATGTGCGGCGCCGCTGCTGTCCCCTTCCTGCCGCGCCCCGCCGCTTTCCAGACGCTCCATGCCCGTTGATTCCCATGTGGTCGAGATCCGCATGAGTATTGAAGCTCGGCGCGCCAAGCACAATATGAAATGTCATGATTTCCGCCGCGAATCCCGGCCGCCCGCGGCCTCTCCCCACTGGATCGAGCCTTTGGCGAAGGCGCGGAGCCGCTTGGCAGCCGGGCTGATGCAAGCTACAACATGCAGGTGATGCAACCGGCCAGGCGGCGGCCATCATGCGGTATTCTCAATCGGGATTGGCGGCCCATGACATTCAGGATCCTCGCGTTCACCCTCGCCGGGGCGCTTCTTGCGGGTTGCGCCCAGCTGGGAACGACGCCGCAATCCACGGCTGATTCATCGCCCTCTGCGGACGAAATGGCGCCGACCGAGACGGAGACGCCGGCGACCGCCGCGGCCGTCCCGTCGCCGACGCCGCTGCCGCGGCCCCATATCAAGGGGTCCGACGCTCTCGCCGGCGAGACTGCGAAAGGTCAGGCTGCCGCCGACACGGCGCCGAAGGCCACAGAAAAGCCCGATTTTTCCGTTCTCATCGGACGCGATTTCACCGGTGTTCAGGCGCTGCTCGGTCCCGCCGACAGGGTCGAGGAAGCAGCTCCCGGCCGGACCTGGGAATATCGCGACGGCGCCTGCGTGCTGGCCGTGCGCTTTTATCCTGATCTGAAGACGCTGGATTACCGTGTGTTGTCGTATGGCTTCGACAACGAGGAACCAAGAGATAGCCAGAACACCGACGACGATGGATTCTGCCGTAGCCGCTTCGCAGCAAAGCTCCGCGTCGACCGCTAGCGCCGACACGCTTGCGGCCGCGCCCGGCAACCGTGCGCCGGTCGTCATCATCGACGACGACGCGCTGTTCCGGGAATCTCTGCGTCTCAATCTCGAGGACGAGGGCTATCCGGTCTATGATTTTGCCGACGGCCCGAGCGCCCTCAGTTTCCTTGCCGTGCGCGACGATGTCTGCGTCGTGCTGCTCGACTGGAAGATGCCGCACATGGACGGGCTGACCGTGCTCCACCGCCTGCGCCAGGCAGGCAGCGAGGTGCCGGTGATCTTCCTCACCGTCCTCAGCGACGAGATCTACGAGGAGGCGGCGCTCGAAGGCGGGGCCGTCGATTTCGTCGAAAAGTCCCGCAGCTTCTCGATCCTCTTGAAGCGGATCGCCCTCATCGAGGCGGGCCGCAAGGGCGCCGACCAGACCGCGGCCATGGACGAGCCCGCGGAACTCGTGATCGGGCATCTGACGCTCTGGCCCACGAGCAAGCGCGCCGCCTGGAAGAGCACGCCTGTGGAGCTTACGGTGCGCGAATTCGACATCGTGAGCGCCCTCGTGGAGCGGCGCGGGCACGACGTCAGCTACCGCGAAATCTATGACACAGTCCACGGCCGGGGTTTCCTCGCCGGCGATGGCAGCGAGGGTCTGCGTGGCACCGTGCGCACCATCATCAAGCGCATTCGCCAGAAGTTCCGCAGCATCGATCCCGAATTCGAGGAGATCGAGAATTTCCCCGGATTCGGGTATCGGTGGCGCCGTGACGACAAAGCCTGACGAACAAGCGCCCCGCTCCCTCAACCGCTGGGTCCGCGTGTCCCTGGCGGCGCGCCTCATTTTCCTGATCTTCGTCTTTCTCGCCGTGCCGCTCGTCCTCTACCGCCTGTTCGAGGCGGCGGACGAGGACAAGCGCCAGCTGTTGCTGAGCGGCGTCTACGAGCGCGGGCGGCTGGTCACCGAGGTTCTCCGCAACCGGCTCGAGACCGGCGGGCCCGGCGCGCTTCCCGAAATTTCCGACCGGCTGCAGGTCTTCAGCGCGCCGGACACCATGCTCCGCCTCTTCTTCCGCCCGACGGACGCGGAAGAGGACAATTTCTTCTACGTCGCCGCCGCCCCCGCCCGCAGCGCCGAGGAACTGGCCGCCGAGCAGCAGGAGATGGAAGCTCTCGGCATGTTCAACCAGCTCGCGACCGCCTGCGTTAGCGGCGCGCCCCAGGTGGCGCGGCACCAGATCGGCCTGCGCAAGGAGGAGGTGGTGACCTCCGTCACGCCGCTCCTCACCCCGGGCGGCTGCTGGACGCTGGTGACGGCGCTCTCCACCGCCGCCTTCAAGGATTCGTCCATCGGCCGGCCCTACTGGCGGACGCCGGAAATCCGCCTCGGCGCGGTCATCTATCTTTCCATGTTTCTGGTCACCGTCACGGTGTTCTGGGGCATCTGGCGGGGGCTCCGGCGCTTGACCGAGCAGGCGCGGACCATCCGCACCCATGGGGTGCGCGGCCACAGCTTCGCGGATCCGGGGGGGCCGGCCGAATTCGTCGAGGTGGCGCGGGAGCTCGACCGCCTGGTCGCGACCCTTGACAGCTCGGCCAACACGTTGCGCGAGATCGCGACCGAGAACGCGCATGCCTTCAAGACCCCGGTCGCGGTCATCAGCCAGGCGCTGGAACCCCTGAAGCGCCGCGCCGACGAGCCGCGCACCGCCCGCGCGGTCGAAATGATCGAACTTTCCCTCGAGAAGCTCGACGACCTCATCGCCAGCGCCTGGCGGGTCGATGAACTCATGGCCAACCTCATCGACCCGGCGCGGGAGCGGGTGGACCTTTCCGCCATCATGACCCAGATCGGCCGCGACTTCGCGACCCTTGCCATCGGCCGCCGGGTGACGGTGGTGAGCGACATCGCCCCTGACGTCCATGTGCTCGGCAGCTCCGATCTTCTGGAAGCGATCATCGAGAACCTGGTGGACAATGCGGTGAGCTTCACGCCGAGCGGCGGGCAGGTGCGCCTCGGCCTCGTCGCCGACAAGACCCATGCCACCATCTCGGTGGTGGACGACGGGCCGGGGGTGCCGCCCGATTGCCTGCCCAAGATCTTCGACCGCTATTTCAGCACCCGGGCGATCGATACGGCCGCGGGCCACGCCCAGCATCTGGGCATCGGGCTCTGGGTGGTGCAGCGGAACGTCACCGCATTGAACGGCACCATCACCGCCGAGAACCGGCCCGAAGGGGGCCTTCGCATGGTGGTTCGCCTGCCGCGGGTGGCGTGACATTCCCCCCTCCGCCACCGCTTCTTCCTTGCCGCATTGGATCCATTAATTCGCGCCAACTTTTTTTGGTGAGCCGCCACAACTTAATTCGGTCTTGGGGCGTTGTGTCACAACTTTGACCCAGGGCAGCCTGGCTGTTTTTTGTTAGTTCTATTGGTGCTTTCGAGGCGCGGGGCTGAGGGCAATGGGACCGCCGACGCTTCCGAAGCCATGGACCTTTGACTTGCAGCAGGAAGTGACAGGCGGTGGATCTATCGACGGCTATTTGTCGGACAGCGCGCCCGCAGGGCAAGACTTATCAGCATATCGTCATTGAAGGGGCGGATCGCTCGGGGGTCGAGATCGTACCGGCCGTGACCCCGGCCCTTCTCGAACGTGTCTATCGACTGCGCTACGAGGTATATTGCCTCGCCACCGGGTTCGAGAACCCGGCCCATCAGATCGCCGGCTTCGAGCAGGACAAGTACGACGAGCATGCGCTCCACAGCCTGCTCATCGAGCGTGCGACCGGCGCCGACCTCGGCTCCGTGCGCCTGATCCTACCCAACGAGGAAGTGTCTCTTCCGGCCTATGCCATTTCCACGGCGGCGCGGGCGGCGGCAGGCAAGGAATTCCCCATCGATACCACGGCCGAGGCCTCGCGCTTCCTGCGGGCGCCCGAAAGCCCCGAGCGCGGGGTGCGGCATCCCGCTTTCGAAACCCTTGCGCTCATGGCCGCGATCGTGAAGATGAGCGCCGAGCAGAACATTACCCATACACTGGCTCTGGTGACGGGCCCCATGCTCCGTCTCCTCAACCGCTTCGGGCTGGCATTCCGGCCGCTCGGGGAGCCGGTGGAATTCAACGGGCTGCGCTATGCGGCCATCCTCGACCTGACGACGGACCTCACCGTCGTCGCTGCCGAGCGTCCGGAAGTCTGGCGGATCCTCACGGCGGGCGGACAGTACTACAACCCACACCGCCCGTGATCTCTGACCCCCCCAACCCGCCGCCATACTGACGGCGCTCGGCAGCCCCCCAAAACCTCCGCCATCCCCACTGGCGGAGGTTTTGACCTTTCAGCGGGCGCCGTCGCCGCGGGGGCGCTTCTCTGCCTCCCGCCGCGCCAGATGGCGGACGGGAAGGGCCGTCGTATGCTTCACCTGGGTCACCACGAAGCGGGAATGGACCTCGCTCACCCCCGGAATGCGCAGGATGTTCTCGCGCAGGAAAGTCTCGTAGGTGCGCATGCCGGTGGTGACGATGCGAAGGAGGAAGTCCGTGCCGCCGCTGACCGTGTAGCATTCGGTTACCTCGGGAAATTTCATCACCTCCGCCTCGAACAGCGACAGGGCGTCGGCCGCATGATGGGCGAGCTTCACGCTCGCGAAGACGGTGAGCGAAAGTCCCACCGCCTCGGCGTCGAGAAGCGCCACCCGCTGCCGGATGACGCCCGCCTCTTCCAGCCGCTTCACCCGCCGCCAGCAGGGCGCGGCCGAAAGCCCCACCCGCTCCGCAAGCTCGTTGTTGGGGATCGAAGCGTCACGCTGGAGATGTTCAAGGATATTTATGTCTATGGAATCCAGTTCTATGGGCATTTGGGTTGCTGAGTTCCCGTCAAATGGAGAAATCTCGTTTCGCAAAATATGAGCGAAGTTTTCATCTTCGAAAAGACATTTCGGCCGCGCCGCGGGATAATAGTCAGCAATGCTGACCCATATCGGTCGGCCCTGGCCAAGTGGGAGGCGCGGTCATGACCCTGTTGAAAGATTCCCTTGAAGCGGTATCCCTCGACGACAAGTATCTGGCGTCCGAGGGCCGGGTCTTCATGTCGGGCACTCAGGCGCTGGTGCGCCTGCCGCTGGTGCAAAGGCGGCGCGACCAGGCGGCGGGGCTCAACACGGCGGGCTTCATTTCGGGCTATCGCGGATCGCCGCTCGGCGGCTATGACCAGGCGCTGATGAAGGCGAAGCCGCTGCTCGCCGCCCACGACATCACCTTCCAGCCCGGCGTCAACGAGGATCTGGCGGCGACCGCCGTCTGGGGCTCGCAGCAGGTCAATCTGTTCCCCGGGGCGCGGCATGACGGCGTCTTCGGCATCTGGTACGGCAAGGGCCCGGGCGTCGACCGCAGCGGCGACGTGCTGCGCCATGCCAACGCGGCGGGAACCTCCTGCTTCGGCGGGGTGCTGGCCATCGCCGGCGACGACCATGGCTGCAAGTCCTCGACCCTTCCGCACCAGACGGATCACACCTTCTACGGCATCATGATGCCGATCCTCTATCCGTCCAGCGTCCAGGAGTTCGTGGAATACGGCCTTCTCGGCATCGCCATGTCCCGCTATTCGGGCTGCTGGGTCGCCTACAAGGTGGTGGCGGAGACGGTCGAGGTCTCGGCCTCCGTGTCGCTTGCCGGGGAGCAGCGGGAAATCCTCATTCCCGACGCGACCGAATTCGAGATGCCGCCCCAGGGCGTCAATATCCGGATCGTCGAGAACTGGAAGGATCACGACTATCTCCTTCAGCGCTACAAGCTTTTCGCGGCCATCGCCTTCGCCAGGAAGAACCGCATCAACCGCATCATCTGGGACAGCCCGCGGCCGCGCTTCGGCATCATCACCTCCGGCAAGTCCTACGAGGACGTGCGGGAAGCGCTTCATGAACTGGGCATCACCGAGAAGGTGGCCCGGGAGATCGGCCTCAGGCTCTACAAGGTGGGCATGCCCTGGCCCATCGAACCGGACGGCATCCGCCAGTTCTCCGAAGGGCTCGAAGAAGTGCTTGTGGTCGAAGAAAAGCGCGAGCTCATCGAGAACCAGATCAAGCAGCAGCTCTTCAACTGGCGCGCCGACGTGCGGCCGCTTGTGGTCGGCAAGGTGGACGAGAAGGGGGACTGGCTCCTCCATCCCGAGAACGACCTGACGGTCGCGGAGATCGCCCATGTTCTGGCGGCGCGTCTTTCGCGCTTCGTGGACAATGAGCATATCCGGGCGAAGCTCGCGTTCTATGCGAAGCGGCAGGAGGAGC
>CAZDSS010000072.1:0-12552 GCA_964508185.1 uncultured Sphingomonadales bacterium | reverse complement strand
CGAGGTCGCCCGCGCCATCATCCGCCGCCTGGAGGTGCCGGGCGCGCAGGACATGGTGCCCTTCGCTGGGGACCGGGTGCGCATCGTCGGCATCCATCTCGCGGAGGATTGCCCGCTCGTGGACACGCCGCTCAGGCACCTCACGGAGCTTTTCCCCAATCTCAACACGGTGATCGTCGGCATCATCCGCAACGACCGCCTGATCGTGCCCACGGGCGACGACCAGCTGCTGGTGGGCGACAGCGTCTATGTGTCGGTGGACACGCCGCACATGGAGCGGACGCTCGCCGCCTTCGGCCATGAGGAGGAGGAGGCCCGCCGGGTGCTGGTGATCGGCGGCGGCAATGTGGGCTTCTTCCTCGCCCGGGAATTCCACCGCACCCATCCTCGGGTGAACATCAAGATCATCGAGCAGGATCTCGCCCGCGCCGAATATCTGTCGGAACAGCTGCCGGGGGTCGTGGTTCTGCGCGGCGACGCCCTGGACACCGACCTTCTGCGCGAGGCCAACGTGCAGGAGACCCAGACGGTCGTCACGGTGTCCAACGACGACGAGACCAACGTGCTCGCCGCCGTGCTCGCCAAGAAGGAAGGGGCGCAGAAGGCGATCACGCTGACCAACAACACGACCTATGCCTCGCTCGCCGGGACCCTCGGCATCGACGTGTTCGTGGATCCCCGGGAATCCACCGTGTCCAGCATCCTCCAGCACATGCGCCGGGGCCGCATCCGGGGCCTGCGGTCGCTCGCCGGCGGCCGCGCCGAGGTGGTGGAAGGGGAGGCGCTGGAGACCTCGCCGCTCGTCGGCAAGCCGCTCCGCGAGATCCGCCTGCCCGACGGCATCATCATCGGCGCCATCATCCGGA
Organism: uncultured Sphingomonadales bacterium; assembly: GCA_964508185.1. Classification (GTDB taxonomy): domain Bacteria; phylum Pseudomonadota; class Alphaproteobacteria; order Sphingomonadales; family Govanellaceae; genus CAZDSS01. The sequence continues at coordinate 11,686 of CAZDSS010000072.1, read as the reverse complement.
ACGATCAGGTCATCATGCCGCGCGGCGCCACCATCATCGAGCCGGGCGACCGGGTGGTGATCTTCGCCATCAGCGAACGCATCAGGAAGGTGGAGGAATATTTCTCCGTCCGCCTGGAATTCTTCTGATGAAACGGGGGTAGGACATGCCCTTCGCCCAGGTGGGCTTCCTGCTCGGCCGCGCCCTGCTTCTTCTCGCGGCGGTGGAGATCATGCCCCTTCTCGTCGCCTGGGGGCATGGGGAGCGGCACGCGGTGCGCGGCTTCGCGCTCGGCCTCCTGCTTTCCGCCTTCGCGGGCGGGCTTCTGTTGCTCACCTTCCGCGGCAACACGCGGCCCGCGCACAAGCGCGACGTTCTCCTGTTCGCGCTGATCGGCTGGCTGGTCCTCGCCTTCTTCGCCGCCATGCCGATCCTCATCACCGGCGCGGTGCCGCGCTTCCATGACGCCTATTTCGAGGCCCTGTCGGGTCTTACCACCACCGGCGCCAGCATCCTGTCGGACGTGGAAAGCATGCCGCGGGCGATCCTCATCTGGCGGGCGCTTCTGTCGGCCCTCGGCGGCCTCATCGTGATCGTGCTCGCCCTCGTGGTGACCCCCGTCTTCAATGTGGGCGGCGCGGCGCTCACCCGCAATCTTCTGCCCGAGGGGGAGGGGGAGAGCATCCCGACCCGGCTGCGCGGCGTCATGCGCTCGCTCGCCCCCATCTACGGCCTTCTGATCCTGTTCTGCATGCTGGCGCTGACGGCGGCGGGCATGCCCTTCTTCGATGCCCTCTGCCACGCCATGGGGGCCATATCCACCAGCGGCTTCAGCACCCGCAACCAGTCCATCGCCGCCTTCGACAGCGCCGCCATCGAAATGGTGCTGGTGCCCTTCATGCTCATGGGCGCCCTCAACTTCACCTATCACTGGGCGCTCCTCAAGGGCCGCACCCGGCATCTCCGGCGCGATCATGAGGTGCTCGGCTATCTGATGCTGATCGGGATCGGCGTGCTCGTGGTCGCGACGGGTGCGCTCGCCTGGCTCCATGCCCGGGGCGTCTCCTTCGGGCTGTGGGAGAGCCTGCGCACGGCTCTCTTCACCACCGTGTCGGCGGCGACCACCACGGGCTTTGCCGGCGCGGCGGCGGCACCCCTGACGCTCCTTGGCGTCTATGTGCTGACGGCTCTGGTCTTCGCCGGGGGTGTCACCGGATCGGCGAGCGGCGGGCTCAAGATCATGCGGGTGATCCTGCTCATCCGCCATGCGGGGCGGGAGCTCGCCCGCCTCGTCCATCCCCGGGGCGTCGTGGTGGTGCGCTTCAACGGCGCCGTCGTCAACGACAATGCCCTCATCGGGGTCTGGACCCTTTATATCCTTTTCCTCGCAAGCATTGCTTTCCTGTCGATGGCCTTCGCCGCCGTGGGGGCGGATCTTTCTACCTCCTTTTTTCTATCTCTTTCGGCTATAACAAATTCTGGACCTGTGATATCCATCCTGGACCCGGTGTTTGCGGGCTTCCCGGCCCTTGGTCCCGGTGCGCAATGGATCTACTGCCTCGGCATGGTGCTCGGGCGGATGGAGACGGTAGCGGTCCTGGTGGTGTTCTCGGCGTCCTTCTGGCGCAACTGAGAGTAGCCGCTGCGCCGGGGGAAGGGGACGAATCTTCCCGTCGGACGTCATAACAGGATGGAGGATGGAGCGATTTTTCCCGAGCGACGAAAACGACCCTTGCGATTGCGGGGCCCTGCCATCATCTTAGCTTTACGGTGAACCTGATGCCGCAAAACATAACGAGAGAACGGACAAGAACAATGTCGGAAAAAAGTCATAACCTTCAGGACGTCTTTTTGAACCATGTTCGCAAGAACAAGACTTCGGTGACCGTGTTCCTGGTCAACGGGGTGAAGCTTCAGGGAATCATCACCTGGTTCGATAATTTCTGCGTGCTTCTGCGCCGCGACGGCCTGTCGCAGCTCGTCTACAAGCATGCGATTTCGACCGTCATGCCCGCCGGCCCGATTCGTCTCTTCGACGAGGACGAAGCAGCCTCCGGCGACGCTTAATTTTCAGGAGATGGCGCGGAAGTGACAGATAGGAGTAGCGGCGTTCACCGGTCGACTTCCGCGCCCTCGCGACCTCGTCCCCTGGCGGAGAGCGACGGCGATCTGATCCAGAAGCCTCCGACCAGGGCCCTGGTCATCCATCCCCATTTTCGCGACGATCGCGATCGCGCGGGCGACATCGCCCTGCGCCCGGCGGAAATCCGTCTGCCCCAGTCCCGCCTCGAGGAAGCGGTGGCCCTTGCCGGCGCCATCAATCTCGACGTGGTTGACGCCCTGCTCATTCCCATCAAGGACATGCGGCCCGCGACCTATATCGGGCGCGGCAAGGTCGATGAGATCGCCGAGCGGGTGAAGACGGACAGGATCGAGCTCGTGGTCGCCGACTGCGAACTCTCCCCCGGCCAGCAGCGCAATCTGGAACGGGCGTGGAATACCAAGGTCATCGACCGCACGGGCCTCATCCTCGAAATCTTCGGCGAACGCGCCCAGACCCGCGAAGGCCGCCTGCAGGTGGAGCTCGCCCATCTGTCCTACCAGCGCAGCCGCCTTGTGCGGTCCTGGACCCATCTGGAGCGCCAGCGCGGCGGCTTCGGCTTCCTCGGCGGCCCGGGCGAGACCCAGATCGAGCTCGACCGCCGCATGCTGGAAGAACGCATCGGCCGCATCAAGAAGGCGCTCGATTCCGTGGTACGCATGCGCCAGCTCCATCGCCGGGCGCGAAAGCGCGTGCCCTATCCCGTGGTTGCGCTCGTCGGCTATACGAATGCCGGCAAGTCCACCCTGTTCAACCGCCTGACCCAGGCCGAGGTGCTGGCGGAGGACATGCTGTTCGCGACCCTTGACCCCACCATGCGCAAGATCAAGCTGCCGTCGGGCCGCATCGTCATCCTGTCCGACACGGTGGGCTTCGTCTCCAACCTTCCGACCCATCTGGTGGCTGCTTTCCGCGCGACGCTCGAGGAGGTGACGGAAGCGGACGTGGTGATCCATGTGCGCGACGTGGCCCATCCCGAAAGCGCCGCGCAGAAGGCGGACGTGGAGGCGATCCTCAAGGATCTCGGCGTCGGGGAAGGCGCGACGCCGCGGGTGATCGAAGCCCTCAACAAGGCCGATCTGCTCACCCCCGCGGAAATCTACGAACTCACCGGCCGCACCGTGAAGAAGACGGAGCAGGTCCTGATTTCCGCCTTGAAGGGCAGCGGCATCGGCGACCTTCTTGAAGCGGTGGATGAATCCTTGTCCGCCCGCGGCCAGCTTCATGAACTGGTCCTCGCCCCGGCCCAGGGCGCGGCGCTCGCCTGGCTTTACGCCCATGGCCAGGTGGTGACGCGCAGCGACGAGGCCGACGGGGTTCATCTTCAGGTGAAATTGGACGACGCCGCCTGGGGCCGCTTCGCCAAGAGCTATCTCGAGCACAATCCATGATCGATCGCGTCACCGCCTTGCTGCGCGAGGTAGCGGCCAAAGCCGTGATGCCCCGCTGGCGGCAGTTGCAGCCCCATGAGATCGCCGAAAAGGAAAAGGGCGATCTCGTCACCGCCGCCGACCGCGAGGCGGAGGACCTGCTCACCGTCGCGCTCCGCGACATCAAGCCGGGCTCCGCCGTCATCGGCGAGGAAGCGGCGGCGGCGAACCCGGCGATCCTTTCTGACTTCGGCGCCCTGCCGTCGCTCTGGCTCGTCGATCCCGTGGACGGCACCAGCAATTTCATTCGCGGCTCCGACCGCTTCGCCCTGATGGTCGCCTATCTCGAGCGCGGGGTGGTGCGCGCGAGCTGGATCTATCTTCCGACGCAGGATAAGTTCGCCGTCGCCGAGGCGGGCTCGGGGGCCTGGATCAACGGCCGCCGCGTCAAGGCGCCGGAACCTCCGGCGGAGATCGCGGCCATGACCGGCGCGGCCCATGTGAACCGCCTGCCGGAGCCCCTGCGGGCGCAGGTCAAGAGCCATCTCAAGCGCTTTCACGACAACCAGCCGGCCTTTTGCGCGGGCTATGACTATGTGGCGCTGCTTGAGGGCTCGCGCCACTTCTCCCTCTACAACCGTACGCTGCCCTGGGACCATGCGCCGGGCACGTTCCTCCTGGCGGAGGCCGGCGGCAAGTCCGCCCGCTTCGACGGCAGCGCCTTCATTCCGGACGAGCTTGATGAATACGGCAAGGGCAGGGGGCTCCTGTCCGCCCCGACGCGGGAAAGCTGGCAGCGCATCCGCGACGCCCTGTTCACGGACGCGGCGGGGTAGGGAGCGCGCGCTTCCTCAGCCCTGACGCTCCAGCGCCTTGACGGCGTCCCATTCGGCGTCGAGCTCGGCAAGGCTGCAATCTTCGGCTCTTTTCCCCTGCCGCCACAGGCGTTGCTCCACCGCCTGGAAGCGGCGTTCGAACTTGCGGTTGGCGTCCCGCAACGCTTCTTCCGGATCGACCTCAAGCCTCCGGGCGAGATTGGCGACGGCGAACAGGAAGTCGCCGAACTCCTCGCGCACGCGGGCCTGATCCGCGTTCTCCGCATTCACTTCGGCTGCAAGCTCATCCAGCTCCTCGCGGATCTTGTCGAGAATGGGGGCGGGATCCTGCCAGTCGAAGCCGACCCTAGCCGCCCGGCGCTGCAGCTTCACGGCGCGGGTGAGGGCGGGAAGGCCGCGGGTGACCCCGGCGAGGGCGCTTGACGGCCCGTCGGCATCCTGCCGCTTGCGTTCCTCCGCCTTGATGGCTTCCCAGGCCGCGGTCTGGGCGGCGGCCGAATGAATCTCCGCATCGCCGAACACATGAGGATGGCGGCGTATCATCTTGGCGGATATGGCGTTCACCACGTCGGCGAAGGTGAAATGTCCGGCTTCGGCCGCCATCCGGGCGTGGAACACCACCTGGAACAGAAGATCGCCCAGTTCGTCGCAGAGCGCCTCCATGTCGCCCGAGGCGATGGCGTCGTCCACCTCGTAGGCTTCCTCGATGGTGTGCGGCGCGATCGATCGGAAGTTCTGTTCGAGATCCCACGGGCAGCCCTGCTGCGGGTCCCGCAGGCGCGCCATGATCTGCAGCAGATCCTCAATCCCATAGCTCATGTCTCGATTCCTCAGAATGCCACCTGGACCGACAGGTTGATGGAGCCGTAGCGGTCGCCCCGGTCCTGACCGGCGAATTCCCGGCTGCGGAAGATGTAGGTGTAGGACAGGCGCGTGGGCGGCAGGAAGCCGCGATGGGGTGTTACCACCGCCGCGCCGAGCTGCAGGTCGCCCACGAAATGCTTCTTGTCCACGCTGTGGCTGTCGCGGAAGGTGTTGCCGTCGAGGAAGATGTTCTGCGCGACGGCCCGGCCCTCGGCGGCGGCGAAGACATAGACGCCGAGCTTCCTTTCCTTGGGCACGAAATAGTCGGAGCCCGAAAGGCTCGGCCGGATGCGCGGCGGCCCGTAGTCATCGGGAAGATTGGCGCCGACGCGAAGGCGCAGGCCCGCCGCCCCGTGGGTATAGACATTGCCAAGGGCGGCGCCGACGCTTGGCGAGAAATCGAGCTCGAGGTCGGAATCCGGCATGGGCCGCAGGATGAACTGCCAGATGCGCTCGTAGAACAGCACGACGCCCGGCTCGTTCCGCAGCTGATTGTGCCAGCCGCGCGGGGTCGTGAAATTGAACCAGTCATGCCAGCGCTTGTGGACGAAGCTCGCGCCCGAGGCTGGGCCGACGATCCCGAAATTGAGCTCCAGATTGTCGATGCGGTTGTATTTGCGTCCCGGCCGCGTCGTGTAGCTGTTCTTGCCCACAAGGCCGAAGCCCGCATAGAGCCAGCCCGCATAGGGCCGGTCGTCGGGCATGAGGTCGGGGATGGTGATGTCGCTCGGCGTGTACATGTTCTGGCCGATGGAATAGGACCGGCGCATCTCTTCCCCCGGATCGAAGAAGGGGAGGATTGACGCCGCCCGCTCCATGAAGCCGTGGTTGCAGCCATTGTCGGCGGCGCAGCGCCGCGCGGGGGTGAGATAGGACGCGCGGATCCCGTTGGTGTAATGGCGATCGGTGCCGCCGCCGAAGAGATCGTTTTCCACCTGGACGCTGAGGACGCCGTGTTCGGCGGGGGACGCCGCCGCTGCGGCCACGGGCCATGCGATCGCGAGCAGCGTGATTGACGCGGATATAAGGGACTTCATACGGGTTGCTCGGTCGCGGGGTTCCGGAAAGGCAAAAAAAGAACGGCCCCGGGATGGGGCCGTTCCACGTTAGCATGTATCTGCCGGGACTTAGAAGTGCCAGGCGACGCCGAGCTGGAACACGCTGTTCTTGGGCTCCACGCCGTACTTGTTTTCATAGTCCACGTAGCTGTATTCGGCGCGGGTGCTGACGTTCTCGGTCACGAGATATTCGAGACCAACGCCCACCTTCCAGGCGTCGAAGCGTTCGCCTTCGCCGTTGAACTTGAACTTGGTCTTCTGCCAGCCGCCATGCACGTAGAGGAGGGCGCTGTCGGAAAGAAGCGCACCGGCGCGGGCGGACAGGCCGTAGGATTCACGGGCCTTCAGTTCGATGCTGTCCAGTCCCTGGGTCATGACGCTATCGGCGTCGCTGAGCGAAATCTGGCCTTCAATGCCGGCGACGAAGTTCTGGACCTGGAAGTTGTAGCCGGCGAAGATGCCGCCTTCGATGCCGTCGGCGCCGAGGCTCACCGCGTCAGTACCGTCGCGAAGGTCGACGTTGTAGCTGTCGTAGCCGATCTGGCCGCCCATGTAGAGGCCGGAGAAACCGTCAGCCTGCTGGGCCGAAGCGGCAGTGGCAACGCCAGCGGCGAGAATGGTGGCTGCGAGCAATTTGATACGCATTTCCTAAACCCTTCAGTTGTACTTCGAGCTGTGACTTCCGCTCGACGCCCCTTGCATAGACCCGCCGGACTCCCCGCAGCAAGCCCATGGGGCGGGGGGCTCGTCGATTGCCCAGACTTGTTGCGGAAACGCCACATCAATATGGCTGCTTTGTGACGGACACCTCGGAATTATGGCCAAAAAGCGGCGAGCTGCATCAAAATAAGACATTGCGAATCAAGGAAAATCCGGTCACTGCGGCGAGATTTTCGAATCGCGTTTGAAGGTCGGGGCGCGGTCCGCAAGGCTGTGTCGACGTCGCAACATGGGCGTGGGGCCCTGCGGCAGGCCGGACGGTCCGGGAACATCCGCGCGCGGTCAAGCGCTCCTTGGAAGAAGCAGACAAGGAGTTGAGAGACAATGGGCGTCATTCTGGACCATACCATCGTCGCGGCGCGCGACCCCGATGCGACGGCCGCCTTCTGGGCGGAGGTGATCGGGCTCGAGTTCGCAGGCAAGCAGGGCCATTTCACCGTGCTGCGGGCGGGGCCGACCTCCATCGACCTCATGCAAAGCGACGACGAGATCTCGTCACGCCATTTCGCCTTTCGCATAGACGAGGCGGAGTTCGACCGGGTGATCGGCGAGATCAGGAGGCGCGGCATTCCGCACTGGGCCGATCCCGGCCGCACGCGGCCAAACGAGATCAATCACCGGCACGGCGGCCGCGGCGTCTATTTCACCGATCCCAACGGCCATTTCCTGGAAGTGCTGACCGAGCCCTGACAAGCGCGGCGGCGCAATGGATCACGAATGGAGGAGGGCGCCGCGCCACGGCAAGCGCCGACCCGGATCACTATCTTCCGGCTGCCGGGCTGATCTGCGCCAGCTGCGTCGGGTCCGGCGCATAGGGCGCGCAAGGTTTGACGTCCGGGCTCGACAGGCACCAGCGATGCATGGCGGCGTGATAGCGAAGCGTCGCAAGATCGTCGTCGGCCCGCGCGCATGCGGACAGCACGATGAGGGCCAGAACGGCCGTCGTGATTTTCATGATTAACCCCCCGAATAGTAGAAGCCAGACAGAACATGTTCTTTTATGGCTAGGAGAGAGGCTAAGCCGCAGGAGCGGATTTGACAACCTGTCCGAACCGGCAGCGGCAGATCCGCTTGTCGTATAATATATATTATGTAAAGTTTTTATGTGGGCGATGCGGCAGGATAAGGCGTTGGCGCCGCTTGGCCTTCGGGCGTCCCTGCGGCTTTTCGGTGATCGCTGATGCGCCTTTCGCCCGCGATGCGCCGTTCTTGCTCACGCCCGCGCTGCGGCACGTTGCAGGCGCCATTGCAGCAGCGCGATCGCCAGCACCAGGCCGCCGCCGATGATGACCGCAAGATTGATGGCGTCCCAGCCGACGGTCACCAGCAAGGTTCCGGCGAGGAACGAGCTGACGGCGGAGCCGCCGAACACCATCATCTCGTTGAGGCCCTGGACCTTGGCCCGCTCCGCCGGCCGATAGCAGCGCGCGAGCATGGTCGTGCCGCCGGTGAACAGGAAATTCCAGCCCGCGCCCACGAGCACCAGCGCCAGCTGGAAATTGACGAGCGCGAGGCCGGTCATGGCCGCATAGCCTCCGGCCATGAACAGCATGGCGCCCGTCGCCACCACCATGCTTTCGCCCCAGCGCGCGATCAGGCGGCCGACGAAGAAGGACGGCAGGAACATGGCCAGGATATGCCATTGGATGGCGCTTGCCGCGTCACCCGTCGTGAGGCCGCAGGCGACCATGTGAAGGGGCGCCGCCGTCATGGCCAGCACCATGAGGCTGTAGGCCCCCGTGGCGCTCGCTAGGGCGCAGATGAAGGCGGGCTGGCGCATGATGACCGCAAGGGGCCGCGTGGCGGCCTCCTCCGTCTCCGCCGCGTCCGGCCTTCCCGCGCTGGCGCCGGACAAGACCAGAACCGCCAGGGCCGCGAAGCCCGCCAGGGCGACGAACACGCCGACGAAGGTGAGCGGCGCGAAGAGATCTTCCATGCGGGCGAAGATCCACGGGCCCGCCACGGCGCCGATGAGCCCGCCGCCAAGCACCGTCGCGACCGCCCGGCCATGGTCATGAGGATCCGCCGCCTCCATGGCGGCGAAGCGGTAATACTGGATTCCGGCCTGATAGATCCCCTGGCAGAAGCTTGCGAGCGACAGCAGCCAGAACGAATCAAGGAACAGGGCGAGCGCGCCAAGGATCCCGCAGGCGAAGCCGAGGCCCGCCGCGAGCAGGAACCCTGCCCTGCGCCCGTGCCGCCGCATGAAGAAGGACATGGGCAAGGCGGACACCAGCGTTCCCACCACGATGAAGCTGATGGGGACGGTCGCCATAGCCGGATCGGGCGCGAGCATGGCTCCCGCAAGGCCGGTGAAGGCCGCATGCCCCAGATTGGACAGCACCGCCAGCGCCTGCGCCAGGGTGAGACGCAGGACCTCCGGATTGCGGCGGCGGATGAGCATGTGTGCGTCAGGCCTTGCTAGAGTTCGACGACCAGCCCGTCATAGGCCGGCTCCACGCCCGGGGGCAGGCGCTGGCGCAGCTCTTCGTAATCCATGTCCCAGGTCATGTGGGTGAGGATCGCGCGCCTGGGCTTGACGTCCGCGATCCATTCGAGGGTGAGATCGAGATGGGGATGGGTCGGATGCGGGTCGTAGCGCAGCGCATCGACAATCCAGAGATCGACGCCGCGCAGCACGTTTCGCGCCGCCTCGGGGAGTTCGTTGAGGTCGGTCGAATAGGCGACGGGCCCGAAGCGGAAGCCGAGGGACGTGATGTCGCCATGGATCTGCTCGAAGGGCGTCACCTCGATATCGCCCACCCTGAACGGCCCGGTGATCTCGTGGGCGTCGCAGATCGCGGGATAGCCGCCCTGGCTTTCGAATACATAGTCGAAGCGTTTCCTGAGCACGGCCAGGGTGGCAGCATTTGCATGGACATCGATGCGTTTCCCCATGCAATGCATGAGGCCGCGAAGGTCGTCGATCCCGTGGGTATGGTCGGCGTGATCGTGGGTGTAGAGGACGGCGTCCAGATGCCGGATGTCGGCATCGAGGCACTGTTCGCGAAGGTCAGGCGAGGTATCGACGAGGATCTTCGTCGTCGCGGATTCCACCAGGATCGAGACCCGGCGGCGGCGGTTTTTGGGATTCAAGGGATCGCAGCGCCCCCAGACATTGCCGATCCGTGGAACGCCTCCCGATGTGCCGCAGCCCAGGATCGTGACCTTCACGCCGCCCTCTTCGCCTTGGTGAACAGTCTGAAGAAATTGTCCGCGGTCGCCGCCTCAAGCTCCGCCCGCGTCACTCCCTTGAGCTCCGCCACCTTGTCCGCCACATGGGCGACGAAGGCGGGCTCATTGGTCTTGCCGCGATGGGGCACTGGGGCGAGGAACGGCGCGTCCGTCTCGATCAGCAGACGGTCGAGGGGGATTTCCCGCACCGTCTCGCGCAGGTCTTCCGCCGCCTTGAAGGTGACGATGCCCGAGATCGAGATGAAGAAGCCGAGATCAAGTGCGGTCCTGGCGAATGCGCGGCTTGCGGTGAAGCAGTGGATGACGCCGGTGAAGGCCCCCTTCCCCATTTCTTCCGTCAGGATGCGGGCGCAATCCTCGTCCGCATCGCGCGTATGGACGATCAGCGGCAGCCCCGTCTCTCGCGCCGCTTCCATATGGCGGCGGAAGCTTTCCTGCTGCAGGTCGCGGGGGCTGTGGTCGTAATAGTAATCGAGCCCCGTCTCGCCGATGCCGACGACGCGGGGGTCCGCAGTGCGGCTCACGATCTCGGCGACGGTGGCGCTCGCCTTCTCCGCCTCGTGGGGATGGACGCCCACGGTGCAGAAGACGTCGTCATGGCGATGCGCGATGTCGCGCACGGCGTCGAATTCGGACAACCGCGTGTTGATGGTCAGCATCACCTGAACCCCGGCGGCGCGGGCGCGCGCCACCACGTCGGCCTCGTTCTCGGCGAGCCCGGCGTAGTTGAGATGGCAATGGCTGTCGATCAACATGCCCTTCGTCCTCAGGCCTGCCGTGCGGCGGCTTCGTCGGTCACGATGCGCGGGAAGATGCCCTGGGGCGCGGGCAGCGCGGCACCCGCGGCAAGGCGGCCCGCCTCCCCGACCCGGCTGAACGCGCGCGCATCCTCGGCAACGGCCAGCTGATCCAGAAGCTTCGCCGCCGATTGCGGCATCACCGGCTGGATCAGGAGGCCGACATTGCGCAGAACCTCAGCCGTCACGTAAAGAACGGTCTCCATCCGCTTGGGATCCGTCTTCTTGAGCGCCCAGGGCGCCGCCGCGGCGAAATAGCTGTTGGCGTCGCCCACCACCCGCCAGATGGCTTCGAGCGCCAGATGGATCTCCTGCCGGTCCATGTGCTGGCGCACCTTGTCGAGAAGGGCGATGCCGGCCGCATCGAGGATCGCCTTGTCCTCCGCCGTGAAATTGCCGGGGGTCGGCACCTGGCCGCCGCAATTCTTGGCGATCATGGACAGCGAACGCTGGGCAAGATTGCCGAGATCGTTCGCGAGGTCGCCGTTGATCCGGTGCACGACCGCAGCGCGGGAGAAGTCGCCGTCCTGGCCGAACGGCACCTCGCGCAGCAGGAAATAGCGCACCTGGTCGAGGCCGTATTCGGCGACGATCTGGAACGGATCGATGACGTTGCCAAGGGATTTGGAGATCTTCTGCCCCTCGTTGGTCCACCAGCCATGGGCGAAGACCCGGCGCGGCGGATTGAGGCCCGCGGCCATGAGGAAGGCCGGCCAGTAGACCGCATGGAAGCGCAGGATGTCCTTTCCGATCACATGGTGGACGC
>CAZDSS010000071.1:0-13182 GCA_964508185.1 uncultured Sphingomonadales bacterium | reverse complement strand
CTGGGAGGATCATTTCTATCCCGAGATCATCGACCCGGTGACCGGCGAGGTGCTGCCTGACGGGGAGGAAGGGGAGCTCGTGTTCACGTCGCTCACCAAGGAAGCGATGCCGGTCATCCGCTACCGCACCCGCGACCTCACCCGCTTGCTCCCCGGCACGGCGCGCAGCATGCGCCGCATGGGCAAGATCGTCGGCCGCTCGGACGACATGCTGATCATCCGCGGCGTCAACGTGTTCCCGTCACAGATCGAGGAGCTGATCCTGAAGGACGAGCGCCTCGCGCCCCACTACCTTCTGGAGCTCAACCGCGACGGGCACATGGACACGCTCACCGTCCGGGTCGAGGCCCGGCCGGGCGCTGCGGATGACGCGGCGCGGAGCGCCCCCGCCCGCGATCTCAGGCACGACATCAAGTCCTTCATCGGCATCTCCACCCATGTGGAGGTGGTGGTGCCGGATACCATCGGCCGCTCCGAAGGCAAGGCGAAGCGGGTGATCGACAACCGGCCGAAGGGGTAGGCCCTTGGCCGCCGCGCGCGTGAGTTCCTGCCCGTCAGCGCGTCGTCCAGGCGACCGCCTGTTCCAGGCGGTCGCTGCCCCAGAACAGTTCGTCTCCCACGATGAAGCTCGGCGCGCCGAAGATGCCGCGCGCCATGGCGTCCTCCGTCGCCGCCCGCAGGCGGTCGCGGTATTCGGGCGATTCCGCCTTGGCGAGCACCGCCGCGGCGTCGCGGCCGAGGCTTTCGATGATATCCCTGAGGACGGCGGGATCCGAGATGTCCCTCTCGTTCACGAAGACGCGGTCATAGACCGCATGGGTCATTTCCGGCCCCCAGCCCTCGTCGATCGCCACATAGGTCGCGCGCGCCGCCCGCACGCCGTTCTGCGGGAAGATTTCCGGCCGCTTGTAGGGGATGCCGTAATGGTTGCAAAGCCGCTCCACATCGCGCCACATATGGCGGCCCTTGGCGGGGAAGAGCGCCGCGGGCGTGTCGTTCCAGCCCTGCGCCCGGAAGATGGGGCCGAGGAGGAACGGGCGCCAGTCGATCTTGCGCCCCGCGGCCTCGGCAAGCTTTTCGATCCGCGCCGACGCGATATAGGAATAGGGGCTACCATATTCATACCAGAACTGGATCACGGACATCGGAACCTCTTGGAAGATGGCAGGAAATACCCGCATTGACGCGATGATTGGCGAGATTATCAAAGAAACGCGCCCGCGCGCACCTTCTTTGATCGTCACCGTCCTTGGTGATTCCATCGCACCCCGTGGCGGCAGCTTCTGGATCGGCAGCCTCATCGCCCTGATGGCGCCCTTCGGCATCAACGAGCGCCTGGTGCGCACATCCACCTTCCGCCTGACCAAGGAAGACTGGCTCACCTCCATCCAGATCGGGCGGCGGAGCTACTATTCCCTGACGCCCACGAGCCTCCGCCGCTTCGCCGAGGCGTTCCACCGCGTCTATGACTATCGCTCGGCCCACTGGGACGGGAACTGGACCCTGCTGCTCATCGATCCCGCCGGCCTGACGCAGGAGGAGCGCGACCGCATCCGGCAGAACCTCGGCTGGCTCGGCTTCGGCATGGCGGCGCCGTCGATCTTCGCCCATACGGCGATCCCCACGGAGGAGCTGCGCCGGAAGCTCGACGATCTCGGCCTCACCCAGCGGGCGGTGGTCATGGACGCCCGCCTCCATTCCCTGAGCCGCGACCTTTTCAGCCATGACGACGGCACCGCCGCCTTCGTCCGCCGCTTCTGGGATCTCGAGAAGCTCGCCGCCGACTACGGCCGGTTTCTGGAGCTTTTCCGGCCGCTTTGGCAGGCTCTTCGCGACAATGACTCCGTCACCCCCGAACAGGCGTTCCGGGCGCGCACGCTCTTGATCCATGAGTTCCGCCGCATTACCCTGCGAGACCCGCAGCTCCCCGAGGCGCTTCTGCCGCCCCATTGGGAGGGGACCGCGGCCCGGCTTCTGACGCGCAATCTCTATCGCGCGCTGGACGCCAGGACGGAAAGCTACCTGAAGGCGGCAGTGGAAACCGCCGACGGGCCGCTGAGCGGTCCGGGACCCGATTATTACGAGCGATTTGGCGGAATCCGCGCGGACACCGCCATCTCCTGACGCAGGAAAGACGGCTCTTGATGCAAAAGAACAGGAAGGCGCAGCTTCTTCATTCCCTCGCCATCACCCTTGCTTGCGGCGCGCTCCTCGTGGGCTGCGGCGACGACAAGACGACGACCGAGGATCCCGCGGTCGAACAGACGGCCGGCGCCGCCAAAACGGGCGAGACCGAGAACGGCGTCCGCTACGAGGTGATCCAGCCCGGCAAGGGCCAGAGCCCGACCCTCTCCGATTATGTGACCGTGCATTTCCGCGTCATGCGCGCCGACGGCTCGCTCATCGACGACAGCCGCCGCGAGGGCGCGCAGACCCATCTCGTCTCCGACACCCTGTTCGGCTGGCAGGAAGTGCTGCCGAAGATGCAGGAAGGCGCCGTCTGGCGCATCCATGTCCCCGCCGAGCTCGCCTTCGGCGAACAGGGCCTTGGCGACATCGTCGCCCCCAACGAGCCGCTTGCCTTTGAAATCGAGTTGATAGACGTCATGACCCAGGAAGAATGGCAGGCGGCCCGCCTTGAAGCCTTCAAGGCGCGGGAAGCCGAGCGCGAGGCCAATCGCAAGTTCCTCAAGGAAAACGCCGAGAAGCCGGGTGTCACCGTCACCGAAAGCGGCCTGCAGTACGAAGTGCTGGTGGAAGGCGGCGGCGCGCGGCCCAAGCCCGAGGACCGGGTTCAGGTGCATTATCGCGGCATGCTCATCGACGGCACCGAGTTCGACAGTTCCTACAAGCGCGGCGAGCCGGCCGAGTTCCCCATCAACCGCCTGATCCAGGGCTGGCAGGAGGGCTTGACCCTCATGAACGAGGGCGCCAAATGGCGGCTCGTGGTGCCGGCTGAACTGGGCTACGGCGACCGCGGCGCGGGCGAGCTCATTAAGCCGGGCGACACCCTGATCTTCGAGGTGGAGTTGATCCGCATCCTCGGCTGAGGAATGGCTTGCAAAGCAGAAAGGCTCCGGAAGATGATCTTCCGGAGCCTTTTTTTCGTGCCGAGGCGGCAGGCCTAGAAGCTCACCCGCAGCCCGACGCGGCCGCCGAAGCCTTCGGCGTCGGTGCCATCCAGCGAGAAGCTGTAGTCGCCGGAAACATAGGCGGTGACGGCCGGGGTGAGCAGGCCCGACACCATGAGCTGCCCCTGCCCCCAGGTGCCGCCGAGGCTCGCCCTGAAATCGGCAGGGTTCAGGCCGCCCGGCGTCGCGATCCGGGTCTTCGCGTCGCGGTCGAAATCGTGCCACAGATTGAGACGGCCGGAGACGGTGACGGGGCGATCATCGGCCGCAAGCCATGTGCGGGCGAGCCTTGCGCCCAGGCGGCCGTAATAGGCCTCCCCGTTCTCGTACCGGATCGAGGCGACGCGGTCCCGGCCGCCCTTGAGGTCGAGATGTTGGACCACGAACTGCGCCTGGGGCTCGAACACGAAGGCGCCGAGGGCGAAGGGATGGCCGCCCTCGACGGAGCCCGCGACCGCCCAGCCCGAAGGATCGAAACTGTCGCCCGCCGCGAAGTCGAGATCGCCTTCATAGCGCGTGCCCTGCAGCACCAGATTGAACCAGGCGCCGTTCGATGCGGTCTGCACCCAGTAGCCGCCGAGGCTGTAGCCTGCAAGTTCCGCCTTGCCGGAGCGGCCGCCATGGACCGCGTCCACCTGCGCGCTGATCTCCCCCGCCCCCGCATAGAAGCCGGCGGCCGCGCCGCCGTCGCGATAGAGGTCGAGGCCCGCCTGCAGGCCGTAGCTCTTGTGGTCGTAGGACGCGCCGCGCCTCGCGAACCTGCCGTATTGCCGGGCCAGGTCGCCGCGGGTACTGCCGACGCTGCCGTCGAAGCCGAACAGGCGGCCCCAGGCCTGCCGCCCGTCGGACGCGCCGCCCGCCCGGTCATGGAAGCTTCCGAGCATGTCGAGGCTGAGGCGATGGGCGAGCGCCGGCACCGCCACATAGGTCGCGATCTCCCGACGATAGACGGGATATTCGGGCGCGGGCGGCTCCGGCTGGGTCACCGGCGGCGGCGGCGGGCTCTGATCGTCGTCATCGCCGTCATCGTCGTCGGGGTCGGCGGGCGGCGGCCCGGGCGGCGTCGGCGTCGTGACCCTGGCCGAGCGCAGATACCAGTTGCCGTCCGCCGCATCGTCGCCCACGCCGTTGTGATGGAGCGCATATTCATAGGCCCCGGCCGCCACCATATTGCCGAGGACGAAGACGTCCGCGTCAGACGCGGTCTTGTCCAGAACCTCCACGAGCTGGATGCCGTTCCCGTCCGTTAGCCCGCCGAGGTCGTCGGGATCATAGCTCACGAAGATGGTGGTGGCGGCGCTGCCGAGCCGTGTCGAATCCACGATCAGCATGTCGGCATGGCTGTTGACGGTGCCCCCGGCGGCGAGGCCCTCGTTCAGTACCGCGCTGAGATAGAGCTTGCCGCCCTCGGACACGAAGACCCCGCCGCCGGGCGTGCCGTTCGCAACGCTGTTTCCGGTGATGACCAGCGTATTGCCGATGGCGTCGCCCCGCAGGTCGATGACGCCCGCATGGCTGAAGACGCCGAGATTGACCATCTGCGCCTGTGTGACGCCGTTGCGGGCGAGATCGTAGAAGGCCGGATCGAGCGCCCGGCGGTCGCTGCCGGTCGTCGGCAGGTAATAGCCCGCCGCATCGACGACGGGCGCGCCCGCCACATCGGCAAGCCGCACCGTGCCCGCATTGTCGAAGACGGAGTCATTCGCCCCGAAATCGGAGATGGCGACGCGCTTCGTGTCGCGCGCGCCGTCACCATTCGTGTCCGCCAGATGGCGAAGATCGAGCAGACCGTCCGCGGCGTTGGTGAAGCGGTTGCCGGCAGCGCCCGAGAAGGCGACGAAGCCGGTGATCGTCCCGCTGTTGTCCACCACGATCGCGCCGCCGGTCGCCGTGCCGTATCGGTAATTGGCGATCGCCCGGTCGGAGGCCGCGCCGATCCTGCCTGCGTTCACGATCGCGCTCGCGGCCGGCGATTCAACGAGAAGGCCCGCCGCGTGGGTGGCGTTCATCGCGCCCTTGCTCGCCGTGTCCGCCTGCCAGCCGCCGGTGATGCTGGCGGTCTGCAGCACATTGATGGTCACGTCTCCCGTATTGTCGAAGGCGGCGACCCCCGCGGCGAATTCGCCCGTGGATTCGATCCGGCCGCGAAGATACATCCGGAGCGTCGGGCCGCCCGTCGCCTTGATGCCGAGGGCCTCGGCCCCTGCCGTCGTGATGCCGGCGTCGGCGGTGACGTCGATCAGCACCGGCGCCGCCGGCGCATGGACCATGAGGCCGTGGGAAAGATCGCCTTCCGTCGTGATGCTGCTGTCGCCCCAGATCCGGGCGGTCACGTCGCCGATGCCGTTCACGGCGAAATCGATGCCGGGAGAATTCACGCCATGGGTCTCGATGGCGCCGTACCCCGTCAGCTGCACCAGATGGTAGCTGCCCATCGACCCGTTGAGCACCTGAAGGGCGAGACCCAGGGAGTCGTCGCCGAAGGTTTCGATGCGGCCCGCGACCGACGCGGTGCTGGAGCGCATGCCCCCGTGGGAGATCCACACGCCCTCGCCCTTCACGCGATTGATGATCTCGCCGGTGTCATGCAGGGTGAAGGTGACGTCGCCGACCCCTGGCCCCATGTCCTTGTATATGGCGACGCCCACGCCCGGGCCGCCGTCCATCTCGATGACGCCGGCGATATCCACGTCGACGTCGCCATCGAAGGAGTTGCGGGCGTAGATCCCGGTGCCGCCGGCGCCCGTGATCCCGATCTCACCGGCATGCTGGGTGATCGAGATGTCGCCTCTCCCTTGCGCCCAGATGCCGTATGAATCCGGCCCGGTGATGCTGATGATGCCGGAGGTTTCGGCATTGAGGGCGCCGTCCGCCGAGCTGTTGAGCTTGAAGCCGGCGCCGCGGCCGTCGATGCTGACGATGGTCCCGGCATTCTGCACCGCCGAGATGGCGCCGTGGGAAGAACTGTTGTAGAGACCCAGGAAGACGGCGGCCGCTTCAGAGCTGTTGTCCATATTGATGACGTGAATGTCGCCCGACGAGCGGAAATCGAGCGAGGCCGGGCTGGTCAGCCCGCCGGTGAGCGTTATCCCGTTGATACCCATGGCGGTCGTCTCGACGGTGACGCCGGTTTGGAGTTCGACCGCGATGTTGTTGGTCCCCGCTCCGCCGGAGATGTAGATGCCCGTCAAGCCGGGAGCCGGCTGAATGGAGGTGTTGGAAGTGACGATCAGGGTCATGTCGCCGGCAGGCGTATAGACGATGCCTGTGTTGTAGGGCTCGCCGCCCGGGCCGCATTCCACGGGAAGCGGCGCGGGGTCCGGGCCGCATTCGTTGGCCGCAAGGGCTTGCCCCGATGTCGCGAGCAGCGCCATGGCGATGGCGGAACCCCGCAGCGGCATCGCACCGGTCCAGGAGGACGTGCAGAGAAGACGGGACTTGAAGGATGAACGCAAGGACGACACGAGACCGCACTCCCCCATTTCACATTCGACAGACAGAAACCCGGCTGAGGCCGAGGCGCCCGGATTAAGGGTCAATCGTTAAAAACCGTTTACCTGCGGGCGGCAGGCGCACCGGGCCAAAAAGAAAGGGGCTCCGGCTTCACCGTCCGAAGCCCCGGTGGAACGGGTTACGCGGGCCTAGAAGCGAAGGCGGAAGCCCACGCGGCCGCCGAAACCTTTGGCGTCCGACCCGTCCAGCGAGAAGTTGTAGTCGCCCGATACGAAGGCGCTGAGGGATGCCGTGATCTGGCTCGCCGCCATCACCTGCGCCTGCCCCCAGGTGCCGCCGAGGCTCGCCCGGAGATCGACGGCATGGCCGCCATTGGGCGTGGCAATCCGGGTCGTCGCCCCCTGATCGAAGTCGTGCCAGACATTGAAGCGGCCGGACAGGGTCACCGGGCGATCGCCGGCGGCCAGCCAGGTGCGGACGAGCCGCGCGCCGAGGCGGCCGAAGAACGCCGTATCGGCGTCGTATCCGACGCGCGACACGCTGTCCCGCCCGCCGGACAGGTCGACATGCTGGACGACGAGCTGCGCCTGCGGCTCGAAAACCCAGCTGCCGCCGAGCGCCAGCGGCCGCCCGCCCTCAACCGAGCCGGTGAAGGCCCAGCCTTCGGGCGAGAAGCCGTCGCGGAGCGGCATGTCGAGATCGCCCTCGTAACGGGTGCCCTGGATCACGAGGTCGACATAGCTGCCGTCGCCGCCCGTCCGCACCCAGTAGCCGCCGAGGCTGTAGCCCACGAGCTCCGCCCGGCCCGACCGGCCGCCATAGACGGCCTCGACCGAAGCGCGCGTCTCGCCCGCCCCCACATAGAAGCCCGCCACGCTGCGCGCGCCCGAGGCGCTCGTCCGCCGATGAAGGTCGAGCCCCATCTGCATGCCGAGGGTGCGATGATCATAGGCGGCGCCCCGCTTCACGAACCTGTCGTACTGCGCCGCAACGCCGCCGCCGCTGTCGCCGAATTCCCCGTCGAAGCCGAAGACCCGGCCCCAGATGATCCCCTGACCAGGGGACGCGACGCTGTAGTTCTCGCCCGCGCGGTCATGGAAGGTGCCGAGCATCTCAAGCCCGAAGCGATGAGCGAGGGCCGGCACCGTCACATAGGTCGCGACCTCCCGCCGAAAGGCGGGCACTTCCGGCGCGGGATCGGGATCAGGATTGGGATCCGGGTCCAGATCGGGAGCCGGGCTCGGAGCGGGATCGGGCTGCGGCGTCACGACACGGGTGCTGCGCAGATACCAGTTGCCGTCCGCCGCATCGTCGCCCACGCCGTTATGGTGGAGCGTATATTCGAAGGCCCCGGCCGCAACGGTGTTGCCGAGGACGAAGACGTCCGCGGCGGATGCCCCCTTGTCGAGGACCTCGACGAGCTGGATGCCGTTCCCCGCGGTAAGGTCGCCGAGATCGTCGGGCTCGTAGCTCACGAAGACGGTGGTGGCGGCGGCGCCGAGCTGCGTTGCGTCGACGATCAGCATGTCCGCGCGGCTGTCGGCGCCGCCCGCATTGAGCACCGCATTGAGGTAGAGCCTGCCGCCGTCGGACACGAAGACGCCGCCGCCCGCGGTGCCGTCCGCAACCGCATTGCCGGTGATGACCAGGCTATTGCCGACGGCGTCGCCGCGAAGGTCGATGACGCCCGCATGATTGAAGACGCCGAGATTGACCATCTGCGCCTGGGTGACGCCGCTGCGGGCGAGATCGTAGAAGCCCGCATCCATGGCGCGGCGGTCGCTGCCGGTCCTCGGCAGGTAATAGCCCGTATCATCGGTCGCAACCCCCGCGCCCGTGACGGCGCCAAGCCGCACCGTCCCCGCATTGTGGAAGACCGAGTCACTGGCGCCGAAATCGGCGATCGCCACCCGCTTGACGTCGCGGATGCCGTCGCCATCGCTGTCGGCGAAATGGCGGAGGGCGAGGATCCCGTCCGCGGCATTGGTGAAGCTGTTGCCGGGCGCGGCCGAGAATTCCACGAAGCCGGTGATCGTGCCGCTGTTCTCCACCACGATGGCGCCGCCCGACGCGCTGCCGTAGCGGGCGTTGGCGATCGCCCGGTCGGACGCGGCGCCGATTGCGCCCGCATTGTCGACGCGGCTCACCCCCGCGGAGTCCAGCAGCAGGCCCGCCGCCGGGGCGCCGAGCGTCGGCCCCGTCGCGTCCTTCGTCGCCTGCCAGCCGCCGGTCACCCGCGCGGTCGGGGCGAGGGCCAGCGTCACGTCCCCGCCTGACAAGGCGGAGACGGCCACCGAAAATTCCCCGGTCGCCGCGACCTGGCCGGCGAGGTCGAGCGTCACGCCCCCGGGGCCCTCCGTCTCGATGCCGTATGACTCGCGGCCCGAAGCCGCGACGGACGCGCCGGATTCCTGAATGACTTCAGCGGGGCCCGCCGTGCTGCCGACGAAGATGGCGGCCGCCTTGTCGCCCAGGGTCGTCACGCTGCTTGCACCCAGCAGGCGAACGGTGGCGTCATGAGGACCCGTGACCCTGACGCCGAGGGCTTCGGTCCCGTGGGTGACGATGCTGGCGTCGCCCGAAAGCTCCAGGAGGGCCGCGCCGCCCGTAAGGCCGGCCCTGTTGAGAAGCCGGATGCCGACGCTTTGCTCGCCGAAGGTCTCGATGGTTCCGGCATGGTACGCCGTTGCGTCGCCGTCCGCGAATTGATCGACCCACAGACCGTAGGACGAATCGCCCCGGGTCAAGATGCTTCCGCTGTCGCGGATCGTCACGGTGACGGAGTTCGCCGCGCCCGCGGCGTAATGAGCGGCGTAAACCCCGTCGGACGCCGGCCCAAGGGTGTGGATGGTCCCGGCGATATCGCCCGAGACATCGCCCTGACCTTCATGCTTGATGAAGATGCCGGCGGCTCCGCTCCCATTGGTGGTAACGAACCCGCCGGTCTGGATCAACCGCACGTCTCCCGTCGCAAGTGCATTGGAGTTCACGGCAGTGATCCCGTGGGACACCGCGCCCGCGGTCTGAATGCCCCCGGACGCCGTGACCGTGACGGATCCCAGGCCCTCGTTGAGAGCATAGATCCCGCCCCCGACGCCGACCAAGGTGCCCGCCTGCTGGGTGACGTTGATGGAACCGTTGCTCGCCGCGTTCTGAATCCAGGCCAGGATACCCCCCGCCTGCTCGCCGGCCAGCTCATCCGCCGTATAGTAGAGGTCGGCGGAGGAGACGATATCGATCGAAGCCGTGCTCGCGCCGACGGCATGAATCTGGAGCCCCTCGGATGCATCGCCTTCGACGGAAATCCTGGCCCCCGCCTCCACCGTGAGCGACACGAGGCCGTTGCCGTCGGCTGCGATCGCGACGCCGTTCTGGTCAAAGCCTGCGGCCCGCTCCACCTCCACGTTCCCTTTCACCAGCACGGAAAGATCGCCGCTGGTGTCGTAATTGATGCCGCCCGTATAGGGGTTGCCGCTCCCGTCGCACTCGACCGAGGGCGGCGATCCCCCCGGCGCGCCGCACTCGTTCAGAGCGTAAGCCGGGCCTGCAAGGGCCATCAGCGCCAGTGCGGAAACGGTGCCGAGGAAGGGAGCATGGATCGGAACGCAAGACCGGGAAAGGACCGGGGTCAGGGACAGGCCTGCAGGAATCATGGCACTTGACTCACTCCTAAGTAGCAAAGCGAGAAAAGTATGGAGCCGGTCGAATCCAAAAAACCACGAATACTATTTGATTAAAATTTTAGCAAAATCAAAGACTTGAAAACCCTTTGAAAATCCTGCGCCTGAGGGTTTTCACAAGCTCGTGAAGCAACCCTGCCGCGTATTGGCCGCGACCCGACTTCGGACCAAGCCGGACGCTGATTCGGCGGGACGGGGACTCAGCGCCCCCGCTCGATGCGCAGGAAGCGGGTGGGATGGACGTCCACGATATTGTCGGTCCAGCCCTTGACCCAGGGCTGCACGAGATTGCGCGAGACATAGAAGAAGATGGGGGTGATGGGCTGCTCGTCCATGGCCACCGCCTCCGCCCGGTGCAGCAGCTCGGCGCGGCGGTCGAGGTCGAGGGTGCGGGACGCCTGGCCCATGAGCCTGTCATATTCCGCATTCCGGAACTGGCCGTAATTGAGCCGCCCGGTGCTTGACGCCATCAGGAACAGGAAGTTTTCGGCGTCGTTGTAGTCGGCGATCCAGCCCGCGCGGGCGACCTCGAAATCGGCGGTCTTCAGGTTGTTGAAATGGACCTTGGCCTCCACGTTGAAGAGCCGGGTCACAACGCCGAGCTTCTTCCAGGCGTGGGCGACGGCCAGCGCCACCTTCTTGTGCTCGCGGTCGGTGTTGTAGCTCAAGGTGACTTCCAGCGGATTGTCCGGCCCGTAGCCCGCGTCCTTCAACAGGGCGCGGGCGGCGGCGAAGCGCTCGTCCTCGGACCAGGCGGCGAAATCGGCTTGCGCCCCCTTCTCGTAGTGATCGACGCCGGGCGGCACGAAGGACCAGGCGGGAATGACGCCGTAGCCCAGAAGCTTTTCCGTGATCGCCTCCCGCGGGATGGTCATGGCGAGCGCCCGGCGCACCCGACGGTCGTCGAACGGGGCTTTCGCCGAATTGAAGGCATAGTAATAGACGCCGAGCCAGGGCGCGACCCTGACGCGATCGGCCATGCGCGACTTGAGCCAGGCATATTGCCGCGCCGGGAAGCGGTCGTGACTGTCGATCTCCCCGGCGCGGAAGCGCTTCAGTGCCGTGTTGTCGTCCTCGATGGGATAGAAATAGACGCGGTCGATCTGGACCGCGTCGCGGTCGTAGAACAGCGGATTCCGGTCGAGCCGCACGAAGGTCTGGGGCCGCCATTCGGAAAGCACATATGCGCCGTTGCTCACCATCGCCCCGGGCCGCACCCAGTTGGCGCCCTCCCGCTCCACCACATGTCTCGGGACCGCATAGGTCGAGACATGGGTCAATAGCTGCAGGAGATAGGGCACCGGCGTATGGAGCCGGAGCTCGAGCGTCCGGTCGTCGAGGGCGGCCGCACCCAACCGCTCCGTCGGCATCTCCCCCGCGTTGATCTCGCGGCCGTTCTCGAGGATGTGGAGGTTGCTCGCATATTCGGCGCCGGTCGCGGGGTCCACCAGGCGGCGGAAGGAAAAGACGAAGTCATGGGCGGTGACCGGCATGCCGTCCGACCACAGGAGGCCGTCGCGGATGCGGAACCGCCAGCGCCGCCCATCGGCGCTCATCTCCCAGGATTCCGCTGCGCCGGGGATCACCTTCCCCGCCCCGTCATGGACCACGAGGCCGAGGAACAGGTCACGGATGATATGGCTTTCCCAGGTCGCCGAACTGCGATGGGGATCGAGGCTGTTGGGCTCGCCGCTGTTGCCGCGGTGATAGACCACCTCGGCCGCGGCGGAGGCCGCGAACAGGATGGCGGCGGCGCAGAGCAGCAGCCGGCAAAGGCGCAGGGGGGCGAACACGGGGCGGGTCTTCTACGGCATCTCGCGGCTGACGCTGCGGGTCTCCCCGTTGGCGCCGGGGAAATTCTCGAACATCACCTCGATCATGAGCGGCATGACCTTGGCGAGATCGGGTGACTTGCCCTCGCTCACCACCCGGCCCTCGAAGATGCGGCGGCCGTCATCGGCGCGGCTCAGATTGAGGATGAAGTATCGGTTGTATGTGGCGCTCTTGGACCCGCTGCCGAGATTGAGGCCGGTGGAGAGGCCGACGCCCAGCCCGCCGCGGCTTCCGCCCGCAACGCCGACGCCGACGGAGACCGGATTGTCGCTGTCGCGAAGCGCCGCCCTGCCCTCGCCCACGCCGTAATCCACCTCGGCGATGAGCGCGGGCTGTTCGCCGTCACGGGGCGGCAGGAAGCCGTAGTTCGCGAGATGGTTCTGGATCTCGGCGGCATAGCCCGAGAATTCGAGGCTCTTGTCGAGTTCGGGGCGCATGGCGACGACGGCGACCGACTGCCCCTCGGGCGCCGCGGCCATGTCGTTGAACCGGGTGACGTCCGCATCGAACCGGGAGGCGCAGCCCGCAAGCAGCAGGGCCGCAGTGCAGATGGCAAGAAAACCGCGTTTCATGGGCGCTCCGTCTTTCACGTTACTTCACGCGATCTTAGAGGAACGGGACTGAACCGGCCATGAATAATGGCGGATCGGAGCAGGCAGGCCATGGAGAAATGAGTGGGGGAGCTTCTGTTGCTAGGTGCTCCCCCGAAACCCCACTCACTGCTTACGCAGCGAGAGCCATGCGATCATTGTCGTTGGCATTTGTGAGTTTTGACCCGTTAGCGGCGGTATCATGCCGGGCGAAAGCTAAGCCTTTCAACGCACGTCGAGCCTGATTCGCCCCCCTGGTGAGTTTGGTGGAGGCGCCGGGTACTGCCCCCGGGTCCGCTACGTCTATTCCGCAGAGCCATTTATCGCCATAGTCGGTAGAACCGACGCTTCCTAATATAAGCTGCGCCCGCGCGATTGCAATGACCCTTCAAGATCGCCTATGAATGAGGGGTCGATATCAGGAAGCGGCCCATCATGCAGCAGTATCTCGATCTCATGCGCCATGTGCTGGACCATGGCGTGCGCAAGGACGAC
>CAZDSS010000070.1:5410-13287 GCA_964508185.1 uncultured Sphingomonadales bacterium | reverse complement strand
GGTCGGTCTCGCATTCCTCGCGGAAGGTGGTCTCGATCACGCCGGCGCGGCCGCCGCCGATGGCGCTCGCATAGGACAGGCCCAGTTCATGGGCGTTGCCCGAGGCGTTCTGGTGAATGGCGATGAGGCAGGGCACGCCGCCGCCGCGCTGGTATTCGGAGCGCACGGTATGGCCCGGGCCCTTGGGCGCCACCATGAGGACGTCGAGGTCGGGGCGCGGCTCGATGAGCTTGAAATGGATGTTGAGGCCGTGGGCGAACAGCAGCGCCGCGCCCTGCTTCATGTTGTCGGCGAGATGATCGCGATAGATCGCGGCCTGCAGCTCGTCGGGGGCGAGCACCATGATGACGTCCGCCCACTTGGCGGCGTCGGCCGGCGAGAAGACCTTGAAGCCGGCGGCTTCCGCCTTGCGGGTGGTGGCGGAGCCGGGGCGGAGCGCCACGGCCACTTCGGCGACACCGGAATCCCGCAGGTTGGCGGCATGGGCATGGCCCTGGCTGCCGTAGCCGATGATCGCAACCTTCTTGGTCTTGATGAGGTTCACATCGGCGTCGCGATCATAATAAACGCGCATCAGTCGATCCTTTCGTGTGAAATTATATGTTCCGTGTCCGGTCAGAGGCTGTGGTGCGTATTCTTCGGCTTCTATGGCGCAAAGCGGCCTAACGCTCAAGACCAGATTTGCCGCGGGCGAGCGCCGCGATGCCGGTGCGCGCCACTTCCACGAGGCCGAGTTCCCGCATGAGATTGACGAAGGCGGTGATCTTGCTCGGCTTGCCGGTCAGCTCGAAGATGAAGGAGGAGTTGGTGCTGTCGACGACGCGGGCGCGGAAGGCGTCCGCAAGGCGCAGGCTTTCCACCCGCTGCTCGCCGACGCCCGCCACCTTGATGAGGGCGAGCTCCCGCTCCACCGCCGGGCCCTGGAGGGTGAGGTCGGCGACCACATGGACCGGCACCAGACGGTCGAGCTGGGCCTTGATCTGCTCGATCACCATGGGCGTGCCCGAGGTCACGATGGTGATGCGGGACGTCTTGTCGTCGTCGCTCACCGGCGCCACGGTCAGGCTTTCGATATTGTAGCCGCGGCCCGAGAAGAGGCCGATGACGCGGGCGAGCACCCCCGCCTCGTTGTCCACGATGACCGAGATCGTGTGCTGCGCGATTGTTTCCTGCGGCTTGGGCATGGAAGATCCCCCGGTTTGGTTTCTGGTGCGGACGCGCCCGCGGACCGGCGGGTCCGCGGGCCGTTCGTTGCGATCTGTCAGACGAGCGCCTGGCCTTCGGCGCCGATGGGCGAGGCTTCGGCGTCCTCGTCGCCGAGCAGCATCTCGTTATGCGCCGCGCCCGAGGGCACCATGGGGAAACAGTTGGCGAGCTTCGCCACCTCGCAATCGACGATCACGGGGCGGTCGACGGCGAGCATCTCGCGGATGACGTCGTCGAGCTCCTCGGGCTTGCGGGCGCGAAGCCCCACGGCCCCGAAGGCCTCGGCGAGCTTCACGAAGTCGGGCAGCGCCGCCGAATAGCTTTCCGCATAGCGGCCTTCATAGGTGAGATCCTGCCACTGCCGCACCATGCCCATGTACTCGTTGTTGAGGATGAAGACCTTGACCGGCAGGCGGTGCTGCACGGCGGTGGACATTTCCTGAATGTTCATGAGGATCGAGGCCTCGCCCGCAATGTCGATGCAGAGCGCATCGGGATGCGCGATCTGGGCGCCGATGGCGGCCGGAAGGCCGTAGCCCATGGTGCCGAGACCGCCCGAGGTCAGCCAGTGGTTGGGCTGGTCGAACTTGTAGAACTGGGCCGCCCACATCTGGTGCTGGCCGACCTCGGTCGTGACATAGGGGTTCCGGTCCTTGGTCAGTTCATAGAGACGCTCCAGCGCATATTGCGGCATGATGACGTCGTCGCTCTTGCGGTAGGCGAGGCAGTTGCGGCCGCGCCAGGCGTCGATCTGCTTCCACCAGGCCTGCAGCGCCTTCTGGTCCGGCTGTGTCGCCTTGGACTTCCAGACCTTGATGAGATCCTCGAGCACATGGGCGGCGTCCCCCACGATGCCGAGATCGACGCGGACGTTCTTGTTGATGGAGGAACGGTCGATGTCGATATGGATCTTCTTCGATTTGGGCGAGAAGGCGTCGATGCGGCCCGTGACCCGGTCGTCGAAGCGCGCGCCGATGCAGAGCATGACGTCGCAGTCATGCATGGCCCAGTTGGCTTCATAGGTTCCGTGCATCCCCAGCATGCCGAGGAACTGCTTGTCGTAGCCGGGATAGGCGCCGAGCCCCATCAGGGTCGAGGTAATGGGGAAGCCCGAAAGCCGCACGAATTCGCGCAGCAGCTGCGACGCCGCCGGACCCGAATTGATGATCCCGCCGCCCGTATAGATGACGGGGCGCTTGGCGGAGGCGAGCATGTCCACCGCCTGCTTAATGAGGCCGAGATCGCCCTTGACCTGCGGCCGGTAGCTGCGGTGCTTGACCTTCGCCGGGCGGACATATTCCGCCTTCGCGACCTGAACATCCTTTGGCAGGTCGATCACAACCGGGCCGGGGCGGCCGTTGGTCGCCACATAGAACGCCTCGTGAATGGCGTAGGACAGCTGCTCCACGTCCTTCACCAGATAGTTGTGCTTGGTGCAGGGGCGGGTGATGCCGACCGTGTCCGCTTCCTGGAAGGCGTCGTTGCCGATGAGATGGGTCGCGACCTGGCCGGTGAGGCAGACGACGGGGATCGAATCCAGCAGCGCGTCCGTGAGGCCGGTCACCGCATTGGTGGCGCCGGGGCCGGAGGTCACGAGCGCGACGCCCGGCTTGCCCGTGGAGCGGGCATAGCCTTCGGCCGCATGGAGCGCCGCCTGTTCATGGCGCACCAGGATGTGACGGATCTGGTTCTGCTTGAAAAGGGCGTCGTAGATCGGAAGTACGGCGCCGCCCGGATAGCCGAAAATCACCTCGACACCAAGGTCCGCCAGGGCCTTGATGACGATTTCCGCTCCGCTGATCGGTTCCGTGGTCATGACTCCGTTCCTTCCAATATGTCTTCGACGCCGCCACGCCGGGCCGCCGTCTCCCGCCCTGTTTAAGGGAAACGCGGGCGAGTGGCAAACGCCGATTCGCAACCTTCCCGGGCGAGATCGCTGTGATGCGCCCATGCCAATATGCGCAGCGGGGGCCGCCGCCGGGGAGGGTTGCAAGCTATCGGCAAAAAATTGCGCCGTCAACCGCTAGTTTTTAATGAATGGAAAGATTGTGGCGATTTGGCTTTCCAAAAATTTCGCGTCCCCTTGCGGCCAGTCCGGGAACTGGTTGCGGAACCAGGTGCATTGCCGCTTGGCGTATTGGCGGGTGGCGGCCTGGGCGCGCGTTATTGCGCTCTCAAGCGCGATCTCGCCGCGGATATGGGCGGCAAGCTCCGGCACGCCGAGGGCCTTCATGACGGGAAGCGCCGGGTCGTACCGCAGGGCGAGGAGCGCGGCGACCTCGGCGAGCGCGCCGCCTTCGTGAACCATCCGCAGGAAGCGGCGGTCGCAGCGCTCGTGGAGAGCGTGGCGCGGCGGGATCAGGGCGAAGGCGTGGATCTCCACATCGTCGCGCTCCCTGAGCCCGCCTGCGGGCGGCACCCGCTGCCACTCCGACAGGGGCCTGCCGGTCGCTTTCCAGACCTCGACGGCGCGGGCGATGCGCTGGCTGTCCCCGGGGGCGAGGCGGGCGGCGAGTTCGGGGTCGTGCTGCCGCAGCATGGCATGGAGGGCTTCCGGCCCCTCGTCCGCAAGGCGCGCGCGGACGGACTGTCGCACGGCGTCCGGAATGTCGGGAACGGGGGCGATGCCTTCGATCAGGGTGCGGAAATAAAGTCCGGTGCCGCCCACCACCACGGGAATGCGGCCCGCATCCCACGCATCATCCAGCACCTTCAGGGCTTCATCGGCCCAGGCGGCGGCGGAAGATGGATCATCGCCCCGGCGATGGCCGTAGAGATGATGGGGCACGCGCGCTTCTTCCGCCGCGCTCGGCCGGGCGGTGAGGACGCGGAGCTCGACATAGACCTGCATGCTGTCGGCATTGACGATGACCCCGCCGAGCCGCTCCGCAAGTTCAAGGGCCAGCGCCGATTTTCCGCCCGCGGTGGGGCCGCCGATGAAAATTACTTTCCTTTTCATGCGCCATTCGCTATTGGGGCTTGGACCCAGTTACATACGCCAATCCCGCCCGGGCGGGTATCCGGTCTTTGACAAAATGGAGCCGGACATCACTGCCTGCGCCGGTTGTCGCCCAAATTCGTGATATGCGCCAGATGCAGAACGTCCTGACCCTTATCGCCAATCCCGAACGCGCCGATCTTGACACCGACCATATCGCCGCGGCCCGCGCCGCATTGCGCGATGCGGGGGCGAAGCTTGGGGAAGCGGCCTGGCTCAATCCCGGGATCGCCGCCGACATTCCCTTCAGCGACGGCGACGAGCAGCGCGTGCGCGACAATCTGGGGACGGCGCTCAACCACCATCCGCTGGACTGGGCGGTGCTGCCCGTGGCGGGACGGCGCAAGAAGCTTCTGGTCGCCGACATGGATTCCACCATCATCACCGTCGAATGCATCGACGAGATCGCCGATTGCGTCGGCCTCAAGGACAAGGTGGCGGCGATCACCGAGGCGGCCATGCGCGGCGAGCTGGATTTCGTCGGCGCGCTCCGGCAGCGGGTCGCCATGCTGCGCGGCCTTGCGGAATCGGAGCTCGAACGCGTCTTCCGCGAGCGGGTGAAGCTCACCCCCGGGGCCGAGACCATGATCCGCACCATGAACGCCCACGGGGCGAAGACCGTGCTGGTCTCGGGCGGCTTCACCTTCTTCACCGACCGGGTGGCGAAGCTCGTGGGCTTCCAGGTGACCCGGGCCAACCGGCTGGAGATCGTGGACGGCAAATTGACGGGCGAGGTGATTCCGCCGATCGTCGACGCCGCGACCAAGCTCGATACCCTCAACGAATTCATCGCTTCGGACGGCCTGCAGCGGCGGGATACGATCGCGGTCGGCGACGGCGCCAACGACATCCCCATGATCGAGGCGGCGGGTCTCGGCGTCGCCTTCCATGCCAAGCCCAAGGCGGCGGCCGCGGCGGATGTGGCGATCCGCAACGGCGACCTTACGGCGCTTCTCTATCTCCAGGGCTTCCGACGGGACGAGTTCCACGCCGGAGCCTGACCACCGCTCCTCACGTCGATTTTATCGGGTTTTTCTGGCCGCCCCGGCCCGGCCCCGCTACCATGGCGCCGGGTGTCGGGGACCGCTTTCGTGCGGTCCTGCGGGCAGGAACGGTGTTGGTCGGGCCGCCGCACGTAGAAATTACGGGCAAGCCATGGACCAGCACCTTGCAAGCGGGGCGCGGCCCTTTGGGCAGCGCTTTCCTTCCAATCCTCCCATCACTTCCGGCCAGAAATGGGCGACGCGCGCCTTTGATGCGCTCGGCCGCTTCCTTCATATCGAGGCGGTGAGCGGCATCGTCCTCCTCTGCGCCGCCGCCGCCGCCCTTCTCTGGGCCAATGGACCGTTCGCGGACAGCTACGACCATTTCTGGCACATGCCGGTGGCGCTGGAAGCGGGCGGCATCTCCATTTCCCGATCCCTTCATTTCTGGATCAATGACGGCCTCATGACCGTCTTTTTCCTGGTCGTGGGCATGGAGATCCGGCGCGAGATCCATGACGGGGCGCTCCGCAGCCTGAGCCTTGCCGCCCTGCCGCTGGTCGCGGCCGTGGGCGGCATTCTCGCGCCCGCCGCGCTCTACATGCTGCTTGCCGGGGGGGTGGCGGCGGAAGGCTGGGCGGTGCCCACGGCGACGGACATCGCCTTCGCGGTCGGCGTGCTCGCCCTTCTCGGCAAGCGCATTCCGGCTTCCGCTCGCGTGTTCCTTCTGGCCCTTGCGGTGATCGACGATCTCGCGGCGGTCGTCATCATCACCCTGTTCTATTCAAGCGGGCTCGATCCCGCGGGCTTCCTGTGGGCGGGGCTCGGGATCGCCATGATCTTCGGCATGCGCCATCTCGGCATCGGGTCGGCGCTCGCCTATGTGCTGCCTGGCGCCATCCTGTGGTTCGGGGTGCTTGCGACGGGGGCCCATCCGACCCTCGCGGGGGTCCTCCTCGGCCTCATGACGCCGGTCGCCGCCGTCGGCGGCGCGCGGCGGCCGCTCGCCCGCGCCTGGCGGGCCATGCGCGAGCTGCGCCGCGAGATCCGGAGCGGCGCGGAGCTTTCCCCCGATCTCGTGGAGCCCGCCCGCAGCCTGCGCCGCGCGAGCGACGACATGCTGCCGCCCCTCGTCCGCGTCCAGGCTGTGCTGCATCCCTGGGTCGCCTATGGGGTGATGCCGCTCTTCGCGCTGGCCAATGCGGGCGTGCGGCTCGACGGCGCGGCTTTGCCCACGGGCGAGCTTCTGGTCATGGCGGGGATCTTCCTCGGCCTCGTGCTCGGCAAGCCGCTCGGCGTCGCCGCCGCCTGCTGGATGGCGATGAAAACGGGTCTCTGCCGTCTGCCGGAGGGCATGGACTGGCGCATGGTATGGCTCGTCGCCTGCCTCACCGGCATCGGCTTCACCATGTCCATCTTCATCGGCTCGCTCGCCTTCGCCGATCCCGCACTTCTCAATGCGGCCAAGCTCGGCGTGCTGCTGGCATCGGTCACCGCCGGGATTGTCGGCCTCGGCCTCGGCGGGCTTCTCGTCAAGGGCCGAGCGGCAGACTGAAGCCCAAAGAGAAAGGCGCGTGGACCGAGGTCCCGCGCCTTTTGTCCTGCTTGCCGTCGGGGCCGGGGGAGCGATCCCCGGGCCCCTGCAGCCGTCATTCGAACGGCACGGTGATATGGCTGAACTCGCCGCCGCGATAGACGCGCAGCAGGACAGAGGGCCGCTTGCTCTTGCGCACTTCCTCCACCCGCTTGGCGACCTCGGCCGGGCTCTTCACGTCCTCGAGGGACACCGCCACGATCACGTCGCCGCGCCGCAGGCCCTGGGACTGGGCGGCGCTGCCCTGTTCGACGAACAGCACCACGGCGCCCTGGATGTCCTCGGCGATGCCGAGGCTGCCGCGGACGTCGGGGGTGAGCTCGCCGAGGGTGAGGCCGAGGATGGTCACCTCGCCGCCGCCGGGTGTGCCGTCGGGGCCGAAGGACGCCTCCACCTGGGATTCATCCCGCTCGGCGATCTTGACGTTCAGGGTCTGGCGCTTGTTCTTGCGCAGCACCACCACCTTCACCGTCTTGCCGATGGGGGTGTTGGCCACGAGCCCCGGCAGGCGGTTGGACGGCGTGATGCGCTGGCCGTCATAGTCGAGGATGATGTCGCCCGACTGGATGCCGCCCTTCTCCGCGGGGCCGCCGGCGACCACGCTCGCCACCAGCACGCCTTCCACCTTCTCGAGGCCGAGGCTGTCGGCCAGTTCGCGGGTGATGGGCTGGAAGCTCACGCCGAGCCAGCCGCGCTGCACCTTGCCCTGCTTGCGGAGCTGGGCGATCACCGACTGGGCGAGATTGGACGGAATGGCGAAGCCGACGCCCGCATTGCCGCCGGACGGCGAGAAGATCGCCGTGTTGATGCCGATCACCTCGCCCTTCATGTTGATCATGGGGCCACCCGAATTGCCCGGATTGATGGGCGCATCGGTCTGGAGGAAATCGTCATAGAGGCCGGTGTTGATGTCGCGGTTGCGCGCCGACAGGATCCCCGCCGTCACCGAGCCGCCGAGGCCGAAGGGGCTGCCGATGGTCAGCACCCAGTCGCCGATCCGCGCCTCGTCCGAATTGCCCCAGCGGAGCGTCGGAAGCTTGCGGTCGGTCTTGATGCGCAGCACCCGGAGCGGCCACACCCGCGACTTGCCGCCCGA
>CAZDSS010000070.1:0-5400 GCA_964508185.1 uncultured Sphingomonadales bacterium | reverse complement strand
GATGCGCAGCACCGCGAGGTCGGTTGGCGGGTCCTTGCCCAGCAGCTCGGCCTTGAATTCCTCGCCGCTCTGCAGCTTCACGGTGATGTCGTCGGCTTCCTCGATCACGTGGTTGTTGGTGATGATGATGCCGTCGCTTTCGATGATGAAGCCGGTGCCGCCCCCCGTCGCCCGGCGCTTGGGCGGCGTGGGCGTGCCGTTGCCGTTCTCGCCGCGCCGCGGGTCGAAGCGGCGCAGGAAGTCCTCGATCCCCGCCGGCGCCTCCACCGTCTTGGTGACGGTGATGTTGACGACGCCGGGAAGGACGGATTCGGCAAGGTCCGCGAAGCTGCCGGGAACCTGCGCGGCGGCCCGGTCGCTGGCGCCGATCAGGCCGGAGACGGCGACCACGGCGCCGCAGAGGAACGCCATGGCGCGGGCCGTCCAGGAACGGCCGCGGCGGGCGGTGTCGGGCATTTCAACAGTCTGGCTCAGGGGCGAAATCAGATGCACTGGCCACTCCTTCAGATCTCTGACTTGGGTCCCACCCACAGGGATGAGGATAAAATTCTTTGAAAAACATGACCAAAATAAGTTCGGCCCCGGATTGCGGGGCCGAAGATCCGGTTCTCGCCCGGTCAGCTCTTGAGCAACCAGACGATGGCAAAGCCGATGAAGGCCGCCGCCAGTCCGGCCCGGCGAAAAGCCGCGGGCGCGAGTTGTAGAGCGTAAGACATATATCGCCGCATGGCGACGGGAAAAAGCGCGTAAAGAATGCCCTCGAGCATCAATGCGATGCCGAGGGCGATCCCGAGTTCGGTCATTTGCGGCCCGTCACGCCCTGCAGACTGTCGAAGAAGCGGAAGAACTCGCTGTCCGGCGACAGGATGAGCGTGGTGTCTTCCGGCTTCAGGCTTTCGCGATAGGCCTGCATGGACCGGTAGAAGTTGTAGAAGTCCGCATCCCGCCCGATGGCTTCGGCGAAGATCTTCACGGACTGGGCGTCGCCCTCGCCGCGGATGATCTCGGCCTCGCGCTGGGCCTCGGCGATCAGGACCGTGCGCTCGCGGTCGGCGCGGCTGCGGATGCGCTGGGCGAGTTCCGCGCCCTTGGCGCGGGCTTCCCGGGCCTCGCGCTCGCGCTCGGTGCGCATGCGCTTGAAGATCGCCTCGCTGTTGGCTTCGGGCAGATCCGCGCGCTTGATGCGCACGTCCACGATATTGATGCCGAAAAGCCGCGCTTCCTCGTTCACGGACTGGCGGATGTTCTGCATCAGGCGGCTGCGCTCCTGGCTCAGCATGGTGTTGAACGCGGCGCTGCCGAGAACGCTGCGGATCACCGAATTCACCACCGTCTCAAGCCGGTTGGCGGCGCCGCGCTCGTCGAACACGGTCTGATAGACCATCAGGGGATCGGTGATCTCGAAGCGCGCGAAGGCGTCCACGATCACCCGCTTCTGGTCGGAGGTGATGAGCTCCTGGGGCGGCAGCTCCAGGTTCAGGATGCGCTGGTCCATGGTGACCACCGACTGCCAGGGCAGCTTGAAGTGGAGCCCCGGCTGGGTCACCGTGCGGATGGGGTTGCCGAACTGCAGCACGATCGCCTGCCGGGTCTCGTGCACCTGGAACATGCAGCTGAAGGCGACGAGGGCGAGGATCGCGACCCCGATCGCGGCGAAGGTCAGGCGCTGGCTGTTCATTGGCGTGCTCCCTGGCTCTGACGCTTCTTCTCAAGCTCGGGCAGGGGGAGATAGGGCACGACGCCCGACCCCGCCTCCTTGTCCAGAATGATCTTGTTCATGCCGCGCAGAATGCTTTCCATGGTCTCGAGATAAAGGCGCTGGCGCGTCACGTCCTCGGCCGTGCGGTAGGCTTCGAGCACGGCCATGAAGCGCTTGGCCTCACCATTGGCCTGGGCGACGATCTGCTCGCGATAGGCCTCGGCCTCCTGGATCATGCGCGCCGCTTCGCCGCGGGCGCGGGGGATGATGTCGTTCTGGTAGGCCTCGGCCTCGTTCTGCAGCCGTTCCTTGTCGGCCTGGGCAGCCTGGACGTCGCGGAAGGCGTCGATGACGGAAGCCGGCGGGTCGACGCGCGACAGGCGCACCTGCTGCACGCGGATGCCCGCGCCGTAGCTTTCCAGCACGTTCTGGATGCGCTTCTGGGCCTCGATCTCGATGCGCTGGCGGCCTTCGGTCATGGCCTGCTGGATGGGCGACTGGCCGATGATCTCGCGCATGACGCTTTCGGCGACGGCGCGCACCGTCTCCGGCTGGTCCTGGACATTGAACAGGTACTTGCCGGCGTCATCGATGCGCCAGAACACGGAAAATTCGATATCGACGATGTTCTCGTCGCCGGTGAGCATCAGCCGTTCGCGGCTGAAATCCACGTTGCGGCGCTCGCGCCCGGCGAAATCAACGCCGAAGCCCACATCGATGCGGTTGATGACCGTGACCTTCGGGGTCAGCACCGTCTCGATGGGGAAGGGGAGATGGTAGTTGAGGCCCGGCCCGGTGGTCTCGACCCAGCGGCCGAAACGCAGCACCACGCCCTGTTCGTCGGGCTTCACCGTATAGAGCCCGGTCGCGAGCCAGGCGAGAATGACAAGCCCCACGATGATGAGGAGGCCCCGCTTGCCGAACCCTCCCGGAAAGGCGCCGCGCAACTGATCCTGGCCGCGCCGCAGCAGATCTTCGATATTGGGCGGTTCGTTGCCGCCGCGACCACCGCCCGGTCCCTGGCCCCAGGGATTGCGGCCGCCGCTATTGTTCTGCCATGGCATGATTGACCCCTCGATTGCCCGTGAAATCCGCGCACTACGGCGCGGCAGTGACGATTGACTGTAGGCCGTTATATGCTACTAGCCACAGCGGTGCAACGACATGAGGCGCAGATCGCGCTCACGAATTCGTTCTTAAGGCGCAACATTCGCGGCCATTTCCAGGGAGTTTGAGATGACGGAACCGACCCGTGAATCCGTGCTTGCGGCCTTGCGCGACCTGCGCGATCCGGTATCCGGCGCGGATATCGTCTCCCGCGGCATGGTGCAGGGGCTGGTGATCCGCGGCCGTCATGTGGCCTTCGCCATCGAGCTGCCGCCGTCCACTTCCCCGGGGGAGGCGAAGCGCTATGAGCCGCTCACGAGCCTTGCCGAAGGGGCGGTGCGCGCCCTGCCGGGGGTCGAGAACGTGACCGTGGTCCTGACCGCCGAACGGGGCCCGGAAGCCGCGCGCCCGGCGCCCGCCGCCGCGCCGCGCCCGGCTCCGGCGACGACCCGTCTCGGCATTCCCGGGGTCGACCGGATCATCGCCGTCGCCTCGGGCAAGGGCGGGGTGGGCAAGTCCACGACGGCGATCAATCTGGCGATCAGCCTCGCGAAGCTCGGGAAAAGGGTGGGGCTGCTGGACGCCGACATCTACGGCCCATCGGTGCCGAAGCTCCTCGGCCTCGACGGCAAGCCCGAACTGCGCGACGACAAGAAGATCCGCCCCATGCGGGCCCACGGCATCGTCGCCATGTCCATCGGCTTCATGGTGTCCGAGGACCAGGCCATGATCTGGCGCGGGCCCATGGTCATGGGCGCGCTGCAGCAGCTTCTGAACGACGTCGCCTGGGACGATGCGGGCCCCCTCGACATTCTGGTGGTGGACATGCCGCCGGGAACGGGCGACGCCCAACTCACCATGGCGCAGCGGGTGCCCCTTGCGGGCGCGGTGGTGGTTTCGACCCCGCAGGACATCGCCCTCATTGACGCGCGCAAGGGCATCACCATGTTCAACAAGGTGAATGTGCCCATTCTCGGCATCGTCGAGAACATGAGCATCTTCATCTGCCCGTCCTGCGGCGCGGCGAGCCACATCTTCGGCCATGGCGGCGCGCGGGAGACGGCGGAAAAACATGGCGTGCCGTTCCTCGGCGAGGTGCCGCTGGTGCCCGAAATCCGCGAGCTTTCCGATGCGGGCCGGCCGGTCGCCGCGGGCGAGGGGGCGCATGCGGAGCATTACCGGGCGATCGCGCTCAAGGTGCTGGACGGCCTTGAAAGGGGCGGCCGTGCCGCGACGCCCAAGATCGAATTCGAGTGAGGGATCATGAGCCGGAACGCAGTCAACCATGACGATTACAGCGACGAATACATCGCCGACATCCTGCGGTCGGTCAAAGTGATCGCCATGGTGGGGGCGAGCAACAACGAGCTTCGCCCGAGCTTCGGCGTTCGCCGCTTCCTGCAGCGCAAGGGATACCGGGTGATCCCGGTCAATCCGGGGCTCGCGGGCAAGGAACTGGATGGCGAGACGGTCTATGCGCGGCTCGCCGACATTCCGGAGAAGGTCGACATGGTGGACGTGTTCCGCCGCCGCGAGGATCTGCCCCAGGTCTTCGACGAGGCGATCGAGATCGGCCCGTCCGTGATCTGGACCCAGCTCGGGCTCCGCGACGACGAAGCCGCGGCCAGGGCGGAAGCGCAGGGCATCAAGGTGGTGATGGACCGCTGCCCGGCGATCGAGATGCCGCGCCTCGGCCTCTGACCGTCAGCCGTGAGCGCGTTCGTAGAGGACGTAGCTGTGGGCGGGATATTCGCCCTCGGCCGGGTGTGAATCCCGGCTCACCTCGCGCCATTCCTCGGGCGATAACGCCGGAAACCAGGTGTCGCCTTCGGGCGTCATGTCGATCTCGGTGAGATAGACGCGGTCCGTGAAGGGCAGCGCCAGCGCGTCGATCTGGGCGCCGCCGATCACCGAGATTTCATCCACCCCCCGCGCCGCGGCCGCCTTTCGCGCAACCTCCAGCGCCGCCTCCATGTCCGGGACCACGGTGACGCCGCCCGCATCCCAGCGCCGCGCCCGGGAGATGACGATATTGTCCCGCCCCGGCAAGGGCTTGCCGATGGACTGAAAGGTCTTGCGGCCCATGATGACCGGCTTGCCCCAGGTCACCGCCTTGAAATGCTTGAGATCGGCGGGAAGCCGCCAGGGCAGCTGGTTGTTCCGCCCGATGACGCCGTTCTTCGCCACGGCGACGACGATCGCGACCTTCGCCATGGTCAGACCGCCACCTGGGCGGGGATATGGGGATGGAAGCGATAGCCTTCGAGGGTGAAATCCTCGTAGCGGAAGGCGAAAAGGTCTGTGACCTCGGGATTGAGGCGCATCACGGGCAGGGGATAGGGCTTCCGCGTGAGCTGCAGCTCGGCCTGCTCCAGATGATTGAGATAGAGATGCGCGTCCCCGAGGGTGTGGACGAATTCGCCGGGCTTCAGCCCCGTCACCTGCGCGATCA
The DNA here is from genome assembly GCA_964508185.1 of uncultured Sphingomonadales bacterium. Lineage (GTDB taxonomy): Bacteria > Pseudomonadota > Alphaproteobacteria > Sphingomonadales > Govanellaceae > CAZDSS01. Next base: position 142 of record CAZDSS010000070.1, on the reverse strand, counting down.
TGAGGGTGAGCAGGGCGTAGGACGCGATATTGAAGGGGACGCCGAGGAAGATGTCGGCGCTCCGCTGGTAGAGCTGGCAGCTCAGGCGGCCGTCCGCCACATAGAACTGGAACAGGCAGTGGCAGGGCGGCAGGGCCATGCG
>CAZDSS010000069.1:0-13665 GCA_964508185.1 uncultured Sphingomonadales bacterium | reverse complement strand
TCACTGCCCGCGCGGGTCGATGGTGTAGATTTCCTGGGAAGTGGTGGGCACGGGATGGAATTCCCGCTTGTCCTCGGCGGCGACCGGCGGACGGATGCGGGAAAGCGCGATGGCGGCGACCACCAGGGTGCCGTGGCAGATGGCGGTGAAGAGGTACAGGGCCCAGCCGCCGAGGAAATCCATGAACATGGAAGCGATGATCGAGCCGAGGACGGAGCCCGAGCTGAACAGGAACAGAAGGCCGCCGGAGATTTCCACGAATTCGTGCGGCTCCGCCCGGTCGCCCGCCATGGCGACGCAGATGGAGGAGATGCAGAAGGTGAACGCCCCGAAGAAGAAGCTCGCAAGCAGCAGGAGCCCGAGCGAGCGGTCGGCCAGCAGGGCCATGCCGATCCCGGCGAGGCCGGCGCCGAAGGCCGCGATCGCCACCACCCGGCGGCGGTCCATGAGGTCGGACATGCGGCCGAGAACCCATTGCCCCACGGCGCCGCCCATGACGGTGACGCTGAGATAGAGGCTGATGGCCGCAGGATCCAGCCCGGCGGCGCTGCCGAAGACCGGCCCGAGCCCCCAGAAGGCGGAGGTGGTGAGCCCCGCAGCAAGGCTTCCGACCACCGCCACCCGGCTCGACTCCCAGAGCCGCCGCAGATTGACGGAGACCGAGGCTATGGGCGGCGGCGCCTTCGACCGGGTGAGCGCCACCGGCACCACGGCGAGAAGCATGGCAAGACCGGCCAGGGAATAGAGCCGCGGATCCTCCACGGGCAGGAGATTGATCGCGAGCTGGCCGAAGGAGATCATGATGAGGGACAGCGACGCATAGATCGCGAGCACGAGTCCGCGGAGCTCGTTGATGGCGCGGCCATTGAGCCAGCTTTCGATGATCATGAAGACGCCGGCGATCATGAAGCCGTGGATGAAGCGGAGGACGAGCCATATGGCGGGCGTCGGCGCGAAGGCGTAGAGGAGGGTCGCCGCCGCGACGCAGCTCATGAGGGCTGCGAACGCGCGAATGTGCCCGACGGCCGCGATGATCCGCCCGCAATAGAGCGCGCCCGTCATCAGCCCCCCGGCATAGCCGGACCACAGAAGCCCGATGACAAAGCGCGAATAGCCCGCGCCGTCGGCGCTGAGCGGGACCAGGGTGCTCTGCATGCCGTGGCCGACAAAGAGGAACGCGGCGGCGAGGAGAAGGGCCGAAAGAGCGATGACGGTGGCGCGGATCACGGCATGTCCATGGGTTACAAGGATTGACCTGAGCGTCGGGGTTGGCGGCGGATTACGGCCGCTTCCCCCCGCCGCTCAGGAGATAGTCCGCCGCGGCGTAGGACAGGGCCTTGACGCCGACGATGAGCGCATCTTCGTTGACGTAGAAGAGCGGCGAATGGTTCGGCGCCGCCTGTTCGGGCGACACCCCCGGCTTGTTGACGCCGAGGAAGAAGAAGACGCCCGGCACCTCCTCCACATAGAAGGCGAAATCCTCCGCCCCCATGATGAGGCCGCGCTCCGTCACCCTGCCCTTGCCCGCCGCCTTCTCGAGGGACGGCAGGATCCAGGCGGTGAGATCCGGATCGTTGTAGACCACCGGGGAATAGGGCTTGACCTCGAGGCTTGCCCTGGCGCCCGCGCTTTCCGCCACGTGATTGACGGTGGCTTCGAGCCGCGCAAGGAGACGCTTGCGCACTTCCGGATCGAAGGTGCGGATGGTGCCGTCCATCTCCACCCTGTCCGGGATGATGTTGTGGCGCACGCCGCCGGCGATCTTGCCGACCGTGATGACCGAAGGGGCGACGGTGATATCGAGCTGACGGCTCGGGATCATCTGGATCGCCGTCAGCATCTGCCCCGCAACCGTAATGGGATCGATGCCAAGCCAGGGCGAGGAGCCGTGAGTCTGGCGGCCTTCGATGGTGAGGTGGAATTCGTCCGACGCCGCCATGGTGCCGCGCGGGCGATAGCTGATGGCGCCCGCCTCCCCCGGCCAGACATGGAGACCGAAGACGGCGTCCGGCTTGCCGTCGCCGCGGAACAGGCCCTCTTCCAGCATCAGGCGCGCGCCGCCCTTTTCATCCCCGGGCGGGCCTTCCTCGGCGGGCTGGAAGATGAAGGTGACGGTCCCCGGCAGTTCCTCCCGGATGGAATAGAGAAGTTCGGCGACCCCCATGAGCATGGCGGTATGCGCATCATGCCCGCAGGCATGCATGACGCCCACTTCCTGACCGTTGTATTCGCCCTTGGCCTTCGACGCGAAGGGGAGATCCACCTGCTCGGTCACCGGCAGGGCGTCCATGTCGGCGCGAAGCGCCACATGGGGCCCGGGCTTGCCACCCTTGAGGCGCGCGACGACGCCCGTATGGGCGACATTGGTGCGCACGTCCGTGAAGCCGATGCTCCGCAAGTGATCGGCCACCAGCCTGGACGTGCGGAACTCGCGGTTGGAGAGTTCCGGATGCTGGTGGATGTCACGGCGCCAGGCGATGACCTTCTTTTCGAGCTGCTTCGCAAGCCCAGAGATCCGCTGGTCCAAAGCATTCTCCTGGGCGCCGGCCGGGCTGCCCGCGGCAATGGCCAGAGCAAGCCCGGCGCATACCAGATGACCGATCCTCATGCGGTGAAAGACTCCCTAAGTTTCACGTTTCCGTGTTTTTCCGCGTTCCGCCGATGATGAAGAAGATATGCAGGCCGCGCAACCACTTCTGCCGCAGACGGAGCCTCAGCAAAATCTCGTGATGGCTTCATTCAAATACTTGTCAAAAGGCGAGCTTTCGGCGTTAATTCCGGAAGCTCAAGCCACGCGGGAGAACTTTGATGGAAAATACTACCCCACCACCCGGCCAGTCGAACCAGGGCATCGCGCGCAGCGGCCCTGATCTGCTGGTCCTCGCCTACATATTCTATCTCGTCAGCATCATCGTCGGCGTCACGGCGATCGTCGGCCTGGTGATCTCCTACATGCAGCGTGGCGAAAGCGCCGGGACCTGGCGGGAAAGCCATTGCACCTGGCTCATCCGCACCTTCTGGATCGGCCTCCTGTTCATGGTGGTCGGCGCGGTCACGTCCTGGATCGGCATCGGCTTCCTGATCTGGCTCGCCGCCTTCATCTGGTACATCGTCCGCCTCGTCAAGGGCTGGATGGCCTTCTCCAAGCAGCAGCCCGTGGCCAATCCGGAAAGCTGGCTGTTCGGCTGATCAATGATTTCGGCGCCCTGGCCGCCCCTCAATAGAAGACGGCCAGGGTGATCCCGTAAAGCGCCCCCATGACCACCGGCCAATAGAGGATCTTGGGCAGCAGATTGTCGCGGTAGTCGATGAGCCGCGGCGGCCGGGCCTGAGTGAACAGGATGGCGTTCACGCAGGTGAACAGAATGACCGCATAGGTCACCAGATAGAAGTATTCCCCATAGAAGATCGCCTTGGCGGCGAGCGCCCCTCGCGCCTCGATATGCGAGATGAGGACCGCGAAGAACAGCGCCGCGCAGGTGGTGATGATCGTCGCCGCATTGAAGCCGAAGAGATCCTTCTGCTGGTTCTCCCGGGTCACCGTCATCTGCATGGCGAAGATCAGCAGCAGGACGAGGGCGACTGGCGTAATGTGGGAGACCAGCGGATCGAGGAAATTGCGCCGGATCTCGATGTTGAAATGAAGCTCGGGCCGCTGCAGCTCCGACTGGGCCGGACGCAGGCCGAAGCCCACGCCATAGCCGTGGGGCCGGTATTCGAAGAAGGTGCTGACCGCGTGCCAGCCCGCAATGAAGGCGGCTCTCTCGAGCCCCGCCCTGGCGCTGGGGCTGGCGGTGACATAGGAATCGAGATCGGGAACCAGCACCACGTTTCCCGCAAAATCCTGGGGCCATAGCCGCAGCCAGATGGCCTCGCGGTCGAGGGGGAAGCGGCTGACGTCGAACGACTGGCGTATGGTGGCGGCAAAGCGCCAGCCGATGATCTCGCCCTGCCCCTCCGGTCGCCGGTAGGCCTCCTCGATCTCGATGCTTTCCGCTTCGGGCAGGATCACGCCGGGCGTCACATGGGCGAGGGCGGGCGTGATGCGCTGCCACACATAGCCTGTAAGCTTCACATTGTTGGCGCTGACGAATTCCACCGACTGGACGAACAGCCCCGTGGGCAGGAAGACGGGAAAGTCCCGCCGCGCGCTCAGGGCGTCCCGGATCATGCGGCGCTGGAAGTGGTCGAGGGCGCTCCTATAGGTGACCGGATCTCCGTGCGCCGTCACGGCGGGCGGCGCATGGAGGATGGTGCGCCAGATGACGCCGATCGAGAGCGAGAAGGTGATCGCCACAAGGACGCTCCATCCCCAGGCGGCGGACAGCACCGGCTTGTCCCGCCCCTGCCGCAGCATGAGATGGAGCGCGCCAAGGCCTGCGAGGAACAGGAGCGCGAAAGCGGTGAGCCGGGCGACGGCGCGGCGCATGTGATCGAAATCCACTGGCGCGTCGCCGAGATCGTAGACCGTCGCCAGAAGCCAGCCCATGGGCGCGATCTCGGCCACGCGAAGGCGGGCGGCCGAGCCGTCGGCGCGGCCCGGAACGGTGCGGCTGCCGCCAAGCTCCCGCGCAGCCCATGCCGCGTCATGGAGTGTCGTCGTCCGCGCCTCGCCCATGATGATCGCCGGGGGGACGAGGGGGCGGCCGTCGGCGTCGAGCAGGAAGCCGTAGCCATGATGGCCGAGCTCCAGAAGGGTCACGATGTCGCGCAGGCGGTCGAGGAGAAAGCTCGCCCGCACGACGAGCCTGGCCCCGTGCGCCCCGTGGGTCGCGGCAAGGGCGAAATCGATGACCCATTGGCCGGTGCTTTCCTCGAAGCGGGGAGGCGCCCAGTGGCGGCCCTCATCCCGCGCGCGGTCATACCAGCCGCTGGATCCTTCCATGTAATCGACGGCGCGCTCCACCCGCTCGATCTCAACCCCGTCAGGGCCGCGCCGCGCCACGGGCGCGGCGAGCCGCCGCTCCGGGTCGAGAGCGAAGGGCGCGAAGGCGGCGGTCAGGCTCGCCACGTCCGGATGGCGAATGAGGGTGCGGCGCAGGGCGTCGAGCACCGCCTCCTCCCCCGGAGGAAGCCGGGCAAGCTCCGTGGCAAGATCCTCGGCCGCGGCTTCGACGGCGGAAAGCGCCGCCGTGATCTGGGCGGCGGCGCGCGCCGTCTCCGCCTCCTGGACGCGGATGATCTCCTGCCGCGCCGCGCGGATGGACGTGAAGATCTGCAGCCCCGTGGCCGCGGCCGCAACGAGGCCCGCCGCCGCGACCGCCGAGAACAGGGCGAGGGCGGCATGACGCCGCAACCGTTCCATATGCGGATTCCCTCCTGACCCGAAACGCCGTTGAGACGCTCGTGCCGGACTTTCCGTGACCGGTCACGGCGACGGGGCCTTGCGCGTTCTGGGGCGAAGCCACAAGCTCATGGGAGGCGCCTTGATGTCGTTTCTCCGTCTCCTCCTCGCGGTCGCGGTCGCGGCATGGATCGCCACAGGTGCTGCGGCCGCGCGGCAGGACGAGATCCCGGTCGGCATGACCGCGGCCTTCAGCGGGCCGTTGCAGCTTCTCGGCCGCTCCATGCAGAGCGGGATCGAGATCTGCTTTGCGGAGACCAATGCGGCGGGAGGGATAAAAGGGCGGCCGCTGCGCCTCATCGCGCTCGACGATTCCTATGATCCCGAGACCGCCGCCGCCAACATGCGCCGCCTCGTGCGCGACCACGGGGTGATCGCCATGGTGGGCAGCGTCGGCACCCCGACGGCGGTCGAGACCCTGCCCATCGCGCGGGCCGAGAAGGTCCTGCTGTTCGGCGCCTTCACCGGGGCGGACATCCTGCGCCCCGATCCGCCCGAACGCTATGTCATCAACTTCCGCGCAAGCTACGGGGAAGAGACGGCGGCCATGGTGGAGGGCCTCCTCGCCCAGGGGATCAAGCCGCGCGAGATCGCCTTCTTCACCCAGGACGACGCCTATGGCTTCGCGGGCTATGACGGGGCGATCCGCGCCCTCGCAAAAGCCGGGTTCGACGGCAGCAGGCTCGCCCACGGCCGCTACCGGCGCAACACCCTTGCGGTCGAGGACGCGCTCATCACCTTGCTCGACAGCGACATTCCCCCGCGCGCCATCATCATGGTGGCGGCCTACGGCCCGGCCGCCAAGTTCATCCGCCTCGCGCGGCGCATCTTCCCCGATACCCTGTTCCTCAATCTGTCCTTCGTCGGCAGCGAGCCCCTGCGCGAGGCGCTCGGCCCCGACGGCGACGGGGTGATCGTGACCGAAGTGGTGCCGCTTCTCGACAGCGACCTCCCGGCGGTCCACGCCTTCCACAAGGCGCGGGCCCGCTTCCGGCCCGATGACACGCCCAATCTCGTCATGCTCGAAGGCTATCTCGCGGCGCGCGTGTTCGTCGAAGGCCTCAGGGCCGCGCCCAGGATCGACCGGGAAGGCGTGATCGACGGCCTTGAAAGCCTCGGCAATTTCGATATCGGATTGGGCGAGCCCCTGACGCTCACTCCGGACGATCACCAGGCGAGCCGCATGATCTGGCCGACGCGGTTCGAGAACGGCCGCTCCGTCTCCCTGCCCGGGCGCGACTGGACGGCGGCCTCCGCACCTATTCCTTGAAGGCGCGGGCGACGATGTCGGCGAGCGGCCCCACGAGATACTGGAGCACGGTGAATTCCCCCGCCTTCACGATGACGTCGGCGGGCATGCCGGGCAGCAGCACATGGCCTTCGAGCTTGGCGCTCTCCTCCGGCAGGATCTCCACCTGGGCGAGGTAATAGCGCTCGCCCGTCCGCTCGTCCTCCAGAGTGTCGGCGGACAGCGCGGTGATGCGGCCGAGCAGGATCGGAAGCAGACGCTGCTGGAAGGGCAAAAGACGCACCTCGGTCTCGGCGCCGAGGAAGACGCGCTCGATGTCCTGACTCTGGACCCGGGCCTGAACGACGAGCTTCTGGTTCTCCGGCACGATCTCGAGGAGCGTCTGGCCGGGATTGATGACGCCGCCCACGGTGAAAAGCTTGAGCCCCACCACGACGCCGTCCACCGGCGCGCGGATCTCGGTACGGGCGAGGACGTCGCGGGCGGCGACCAGCTGCTCGCGCAGGTCGGAAAGGCGCTGCTGCACGGCGCGAAGCTCGCCCGCCACCTCCTCCTGAAAGCTTTTCTCCACCTGCATGATCTCGAGCCGGGTCTCGCCCACCTTGAGTTCGGCGCTGGCGATGTCGGCGAGATGGCGGCTGCGCTCCCCGGACACTTCGGACGCCGTGCGCTGCAGGGCGAGAAGGCGCGGCTTGGATGCATGCCCCTTCTCGAACAGTTCCTGGAGGCCCTTGATCTCCTCCTCGAGCAGGCGGAGCTGCTGGGACTTGGCGGCGACCTGGGACTTGAGGCCGGTGATCACCTCCTGCAGCTGGGTCGCCCGCTGTTCGAGGATCTCGGTCTGACCGGCAAGCGCCTGCCTGCGGGTGACGAAGAGATCGCGCTGGCCCGCGAGCACCTTGGCGAATTCGGGCCGTTCCTCCGCCCGGGCGGCGAGATCGGCCGGGAAGACCAGTTCGGCGTCGCCGTTTCGTTCGGCAAGAAGGCGCGCCTCCTGCGCCTCGAAGGCGACGAGCTGCCCTTCGATGATCTGCACCTGGGCGAGCGCGCGGGTGTCATCGAGGGTGATGAGCACGTCGCCCGCCTTGACCCGGTCGCCATCGCGCACGCGGATCGAGGAAACGATCCCGCCTTCGAGATGCTGGATCTCCTTGCGCTGGGATTCGACGATGAGACGGCCGCTCGCCACCGCGCCCTGGCTCAGGGGCGCGAAGGCGGCCCAGCCGCCGAAGCCGATGAAGGTCAGCGCAATGATGGCGAGCCCGAGGCGAATGGGGCTTGCGGTATCAGAATAGGGATCGCGCGCCGCGTTCTTCATCACGCCCGCTCCTTGTTCTGGCCGGTCCCCCGTCCGCGCCCGGTGAGCGCCGGAAGATAGTCCGCCGCCGGGCCGAAGCCTGCGAGCTGACCATTGTTGAGGACCAGGATCTTGTCCACAAGACGCAGGATGTCGGCGCGATGGGAAATGACGAAGAGCGTGCTGCCCCGCGCCTTGATGTCGCGCACGGCCGCGGCGAGCGCCGCCTCCCCCTCGCCGTCGAGATTGGCGTTGGGCTCGTCGAGCACGATGAGCCGCGGATCGCCATAAAGCGCGCGGGCGAGCCCGAGGCGCTGGCGCTGGCCGGCCGAAAGATTGGCGCCGTTGTTGCCGATCTGGGTGTCGTAGCCGTCGGGAAGCGACAGGATCATCTCATGGCAGCCGGCGCGCCGCGCCGCTTCCACCACCTTGTCCGCGTCCACCTCGCCGAAGCGGGCGATGTTCTGGGCGACGGTGCCCGCGAACAGCTCCACGTCCTGCGGAAGATAGCCCACCTGCGGGCCGAGCTCCGACCGCGGCCAGTTGCAGACCTCCGCGCCGTCGAGGCGCACGAAGCCCGATTGCGGCTGCCACAGGCCGAGAATGAGCCTCGCGAGCGTGGTCTTGCCCGCGGCACTCGGCCCGATGATGGCGACCGCTTCGCCCGGTGAGACCGCGAAGCTGAAACCCTTGAGCACCGGGCTCTTGCTGCCAGGCGGCGCGGCGATCAGGCGATCTACCGATAGAGCGCCCTTCACCGGCGGCAGGCTCATGCGGCTGTCCGACTGCGGCAGGGCCGCGAACAGCTTTTCGAGCCGCCCGAAGGCCGCCCGCGCGGCGCTGAAGCTGCGCCAGCCGCCGATCGCCTGTTCGAGCGGCGCGAGCCCCCGGCCCATGATGATGGAGGCGGCGATCATCATGCCGGGGGTGATTTCCTGCCGGATGGCGAGCCAGGCGCCGACGCCGAGGATCAGCACCTGAAGGATGAGGCGGAAGGCCTTGCTGACCGCGGCGATGGTCGCGCCCCGCTCGCTCGCCGCGCACTGGGCATGGAGCGCCTCGCTCTGATGGCCCTGCCACAGCCGCCGCATGGCGTCCCCCATGCCCATGGCGCGCAGCGCCTCCACATTGCGCAGGGCCCGGTCCACGAGCTCGTTGGCCTGCACCGACCTTTCCGTCGCCTGCTGCTGGGCGAGCCGGGTCAGCCGGTCGTTCATCCAGGCAAGGGCGAAGATGGCGATCGCCCCGGCAAGCGCCACGAGCCCGAGCCAGGGATGCATGAGAAAGACGAGGCCGAGATAGACCGGAACCCAGGGCGCGTCGAAGAAGGCGGCGATGGGTCCCGCCATGAACTGGCGGATGAGGTCCATGTCGCGGAAATATTGCGCGCCCATGAGGCCCGGGCGATAGAGCGCGGCGGTCAGCACGCCGTCGAACAGGACGCCGTTGGTCTGGTTGTCCATGCGGCGGCCGATGCGCACCAGAAGCCGCGCCCGGAGCGCGTCCAGGGCCGCCATGACGGCAAGCAGCGCCACCGCGAGCAGCGCCAGCATCAACAGGGTGAAGCCGTTGCGGCTCGTCAGCACCCGGTCATAGACCTGGAGCATGAAGAGCGGCGAGACCAGCATCAGGACGTTGATGAAGAAGCTGAAAAGGCCCGCCGCGGCAAATTCGCGGCGGACCGTGCGGATCGCTGATTGCAGCGAGATCTTCTGGGAATGCGGCCGGCTCATCCGAGGCATGATAGGCCGCGAAGATTAAGGGCGGGTTTAAGCGGTGGCGCTGACTTCGGTCGCAACGCTGTTCGCAGCCCCGCTGTTGGCCGCCGTCACGGCCACGGCCGCCGCCGCGCTTTGCGGCACTTCCACCACCACCGCGGTCGCGCCGGGCGGGGCGCAGGGGGTGAGCTGTTCCTCCCGCCGCACGATGCGCGCGAGCTTGGGATCGGACTTGTAGCGCATGGCGATGCGCGCCACCCCTTCGAGCGCCCGCTGGTGGCTGAAGAAGGCGACGACCGTCAGCATGATGATGCGGAGCGCGAGGCCCACCGACTGATTGTCGACATAGATGAGCGCCAGCCGGCTCTTCCACGGGCGCACGAGCTGATTGTAGTCGAGCTTGGGGTTCTCGCTCGCTTCCAGCACCTTGCCGAGATTCATGAAGACGATGGAGGCGAGGTCCGTGATCCCCGGCTTGACGGAGATGATGCGCAGCTCCTCCTCCGTGAAGGCATCGACGATCGTCTGCACGTTGGCGCGCGGGCCGACGAGGCTCATTTCGCCGCGGAGCACGTGCCAGAACTGCGGCAGCTCGTCCACCTTGGAGGCGCGGATCCAGTGGCCGAGGCGGGTCACCCGCGGATCGCGCGAGGTGATGATCTCGTCCGGGCGGACGCCGCTCCGATGGGGGATCGAGCGCAGCTTGATGAAGCGGAACTTCCGCCCGCCGGCGCCGATGCGCTCGGCGACGTAGAAGGGGTTGTGGCGATCCTGCAGCCAGATCATTGCCATGGCGACGAGGATCAGGGGCAGGCTCAGAAGAAGTCCGACGGACGCGCCCACGATGTCGAGGAGGCGCAGCGCCAAGGGCTGCTTCTTCACCGCAATGGTGCGGGTCCGGGACTTCTTGCCGAAGGGAATGACGTGATCAGCAGCCAAGGACTCTTGCGGGCTATGCATTCCGCGCATATCGACCTGGTACCCATTCAGCATAGATTTTCCACCCGTCCCGTACTTGTTTTGGTTCGTCCACTTAGTTTGCGGCATTTTTGCGGCCGCAAGCTTTACGGGAGATTAACAGAAACAAGCCATAGCTGTGAAAAGGGCTGCGGCTATTTTCCTGAGCTTGGCAGTCGTTTATGTCCTTTTTATGATATTGGCAAGTCCTAACATCCATGGGACCCGTTGAGAGATCTTGATTTGGACGGGTTACCTCCGAGCAACGATTCAGCTCAAGACTTGTTCCAAGGGCGGCGGCAGCCCACAACCGCAAGCCTAACCCGGACGGATTAGGGAAGCAGTCCGCGCGCCGCGAGCCACGGCGGCGGAGGCCCCGGCCATCTATATCTTCTGAGGTCGGTCCGGCCGTCCTCGCCGAATGCGATCCCTTCCGCCTCGAGCAGGACGCGCTGGCGGGCGCTGCCGTCGGAGCCGCGCGGGCTGATGCCGCCCCGGGCGTTGATGATCCGCTGCCAGGGAACATCCGCATCAGGCGGCAGGGCGGACAAGGCGAAGCCCACCATGCGCGGCGTGCAGCCCGCAATGTGATCGGCGATCTGGCCGTAGGTCGCAACCTGCCCCGCCGGCACCAGGCGGACCAGGGCGTAGACCTTCTCCTGATAGGACATGGCCGCCCATGCGCGTGCGAGGGCCGTCATTTTTTCCCTCCTTGTCTTGTGCCTGCGCCATGCTAGACCGCGCGCAGTCGAACGGGTAGCCTCCTTCATGGCAGCATCAGCCAGGGAACGAACAGTCATGGACAGCGCAGAGTTTCGCCGCATCGGCCACCAGATCATCGACTGGATCGCCGACTACATGGACGACGTGGAATCCCGTCCCGTCCGTCCCCGCGTGACCCCCGGCGAGATCATGGACCGGCTGCCCGACGCCGCGCCCGAGGCGCCCGAGCCCATGGACGAGATCCTGAAGGACTTCCAGGACATCATCATGCCCGGGATCACCCATTGGCAGCATCCCATGTTCATGGCCTATTTCCCGGGGATCTCGAGCCCGCCCGCGGTGCTGGGCGAAATCCTGGCCGCCGGCATCGGCGTCAACGGCATGATGTGGGAAACGTCCCCCGCCGTGACCGAGCTCGAGAACCGGGTCCTTGACTGGCTGCGCAAGGCGCTTGGCCTGCCCGAAGGCTTCCATGGGGTGATCCAGGACACCGCCTCGACCTCGACCCTCTGCGCGGCGATCGCCGCCCGCGACCATGCCCTTGCCCGCAACCCGCAGGCGGACGTGACGAAGCTTGCGGCCTATGGTTCGGTCGAGGCCCATTCGTCGGTGGAGAAGGCGGCGCGGCTTGCGGGACTGAGGCCTGAGAATTTCCGCCCCATTCCGGTGGACGAGAATTACGCCATGCGCGTCGACGCCCTGAGGGCGGCGATCGCCGCCGACAAGGCGCAGGGGCTCGTGCCCGCCTTCTGCGTCGGGACGCTGGGCACCACGGCGGTCGGCGGGTTCGATGATCTCGCGGCGATCGGCCCTGTCCTCGCTGACGAGGACATCTGGCTTCATGTGGACGCCGCCTGGGCGGGCAGCGCCCTCATCCTGCCCGAGCAGCGGGCGTTCGCGGCGGGGATAGAACATGCGCGAAGCCTTGTGGTCAATCCCCACAAATGGCTCATGACCACCCTCGATTGCTCGGCGCTTTATGTCCGGGACGTCGCGGCCTTCACCCGCGCCTTCACCATCCTGCCCGAATATCTGAAGACGCCGGAGCGCGGACGGGTCATCGATTACCGCGACTGGGGGATCGCCCTCGGCCGCCGCTTCCGCGCCCTCAAATTGTGGTTCGTGCTGCGGGGATACGGGCTTGAAAATCTCCGCGCCATGATCCGGAGCCATATCGCCATGGCGAAGGACCTCGCAGACCGGCTCGCGAACGAGCCCGATTTCGAGATCCTGACCGGCCCGCGCCTTGCCCTGTTCACCTTCCGCCACCGGCCGGGGGGGCTGACGGAAGGTGCCCTGAACAGCCATAACGACGCGCTGATCGCCCGCCTCAACCAGAGCGGCGAGATCTATCTCACCCGGATCACGGTGGCAGGCAAGACGGCGATCCGCGTCAGCATCGGCCAGACCCGCCTTGCCCCGCGACACGTGGACCGCGCCTTCGACCTCATTACCAGCACCGCGCGGGAGCTGCAGGGGCAGGACGAACAATGACCGGAGCCGTTCTTTCCGTTCGCCATGAGTCCTGGCCCATCCGGGGAAGCTTCACCATTTCCCGCGGCGCGCGCACGACGGCGGAGGTGGTGGTGGCGGAGATCACGCGAAACGGCGTCACCGGCCGGGGCGAAAGCGTGCCCTATGCGCGCTACGGCGAGACGGTCGATGGGGTCATCGCGGCAATCGAGGAGGTCGCCCCCGATGTCGCCCGCGGCCTCGCCATCGAGGAACTGCAGGACCTGATGCCGCCCGGCGCGGCGCGGAAGGCGGTGGATTGCGCACTGTGGGATCTTATCGCCAGGGAACTGGGCGTCGCGGTCTGGAAGCTTGCGGGCCTGCCGGAGCCGCGGCCGGTCGTCACCGCCTATACCCTGAGCATCGCCGAACCCGCCGCCATGGAGCAGGCGGCGCGGGACGCGCGCCGCTATCCCCTGCTCAAGGTGAAGCTCGGCACCGGCGACATCGCGGGCGACCGCGACCGCCTGCTTGCCGTTCGCCGCGGCGCGCCCGATGCGCGCCTCATCGTGGACGCCAACGAGGCCTGGTCGCCGGATGATCTTTGCGCCATCGCCCCCGCCCTTGTCGATGCGGGGGTCGCCGTGGTGGAGCAGCCCCTGCCCGCCGGGCAGGATGAGGCGCTTGCCGGAATCCGCTGCCCCGTGCCGCTCTGCGCCGATGAATCCTGCCACGATACCGCAAGTCTCGATGCGCTGGTCGGCCGCTATCAGATGGTGAACATCAAGCTCAACAAGACCGGCGGGCTCACGGAGGCGATCCGGCTGCGTCAGGCTGCGCGCGCGGCGGGGCTTCGCGTCATGGTCGGCTGCATGGTCGGCACGTCGCTTGCCATGGCGCCCGCATCCCTCATCGCGGGCGACGC
>CAZDSS010000068.1:0-13694 GCA_964508185.1 uncultured Sphingomonadales bacterium | reverse complement strand
GTCACGAACTGGCGATAGACGCCCGTGCCGGTCTGGAAGTCGGCCCCCGTGTCTCCATAGACAGTTTCCTTGTGCAGTGGCCCTGACACCTTCTTGCGCACCCGGTGCGAGACAACGATCCTTCCCACCGCCCTCTCGGCGTCATCCCTGATGCCTGACCAGGGCGGCGGGAGAACAGGGCGGACGGCCCCCGGGTTGTCTCTCTCCTGCCAGTAGCGTGACAGCCGCTGCGTCATGCCCGGATGGGCGCAGGCGACGACCAGCGCATCGATGGCGTGGTGCCGATGATCGTCGCGCGTCTTCTCGCCATCGTCGGACAGGATGTTGTTCAGGTTCCAGAGGCGCCGCAGCTGGCCGGTGACGCGACCGCTCACCGCCTGCACCCTGACGGGTGCGGTCGGCCCTTCATCCGGCCAGAGCCTCTTGAGGAACGCTACGGCCTGCCGCGCGGCATAACCCGTGTCGGTCAGCTGGCGGGCGGCGAAATCATCGGGAATATCCTCTTCCCAGCAAAACTTCCGGGCCTTTGCCACGGGGAAGGCCCCATCCCTCACCATGGACCAGACCCGCTGCTTCATGGCCTCCCAGCGGTCCGCATCATGCCCAAAGGCCTGCCAGGGCGTGCGGTTCCCCTTTTCGAGATTGACGTCTCTCCGGCACAGCGTCTTGTTGCCGAAGCTGTCGTCGAGCGACTTCGAACGCGGCCATATGTGTTCCACGTCATAAAGTCCAGCGCGGAACAGATCATCGAAAGAGATCTGGTCGCCCGTGTAAGGGCAACGCTCGAGGCTTGCCTTCCAGAGCAGCCATTTTTCAACCGTGTCGCGGGACGGCTCAACAATTCCCTTGGCTGCAAGATCGGCGATGGCTTCCTTGCGCTTCCGTTCATTCTTCCGGATCTGCTTCTGCATCTCCTCGCGCTCGCGCTTCGACCGGCCGACCTCACGGGTGAGTTCGACCCGAATCAGATCCGGCCTGCCGTAGAGACGGATGAGATTATTGACCACCTTCCGGAGCTCGTTCTGCGTCCGCACAATGGTAGGATTCCGGAGATGCGTCAGACGCTTCTGTTCTTCCCTGGACGCGGGGCTGGGCAAACGGTCGCACACTTCCCCGGTCGGTTTCTCCCGCTGCGGGAAGGTTCTATCGCGCCATTCCTCCCATTCGGGACCGTTCAGGAGCGCCCCGAAGGTCGTCCCCGCCTCGAGCTGGGGCAGGAATGTCTGCAATGCCTTGGTGGAATACGGCTCCCAGCCCGTCGGAAACTTCAGCTCCTTCAATGCCGTGCACTGCTCCTCCGTGAGGCCGAAGTCTTCCTTGAACGTCCGCACGGTCTCCGCCCTGCGGGCTGCCCGGGTATCAGGGTCCAGAATGACCACACGCTTGCCGTCGGGTGTCCTGTGATAGTCCGCGTCCCAAAGCCGTTCGTGGAGCGCGTGACGGATCGCCTGCTTGTGCGGATGGTCGTTCCACGACTTGCCGAAGATATCGGCAAGCCGCGCTTCCACCGCATTGCCAGGAAGCCCCCTGTCGCCACCAAGCTCAAGGTTGAAGACAAGGCTCTTCTCGGCTCCGGGCTCTCCACGCTGCTTGTAGAGCGGTTTCAGTGCGGCCCGGACTCCCTGCCAACTCATGGAAGCCTGGGTCTGCAACCTGGCAAGGATCGCCGCCCGCTCCTCCTCGTCGAGGGGCCGGGCATTGCCGCCGGCGATGCGCAGGTTGTTGAGCTTCTCCAGCATGCGCTTCTGGGCCGCAAGCCATGATCCCTTCGGACAGAGCGGTTCGCCCGGCATGAACGGGCACTGCCCCAGCGTGTTCGTACGCCAGAATACCGGACGCTGGGCAAAGACTATGCCCTGCACCTGGTCCTTGAGCGCGCTGTCGCCCAGGAACGCATGATGTTTCGCCTGGGCAGCCCACAGGCGCCCAAACTCTTCTTCCACCACGGAACGGTGGGCATGAATGCCGCGGCGCCGCTCCTGCGGCGGGTTGCCCCTGCTGGCCACAGCCCTCTTCTCCGCCAGCCATTGGCCGAGCGTGATGTTGCGCGCACGCAGGGACTGCAGGGTGGCGTCGCGGCCGGATTTCGCCTCCTTGTCCTCCTGCGTTTCCCCTTCGGCCGTCTCTTCCTCGAGATCCCGGCCACGGAAATGGCGACGCTGCGCGAGGTGGTAGAGCGCCCGGCCGAACTCGTGGGGCTCCAATCGTTCCTCAATCCCCCGACTGCGCAATGCATACGGGTCAAGCGCCATGACGGCGTCCCATTCCGGCGTCCCGTATTTCGGCAGGAGACCGGCGGCACTGAGCGCCTCGTTCAGGGCGCGGCGGCGCATGCGGCGCCGACGCAGCTGCCGCCGGATCAGCCGTTTCTGGCGCCGCGTCTGGTTCAGCGGAATGCCGTCCGGATCACGCGCTTCGGGAAAGATCCGGACACCAAGGCGCAGGATCTTGCCCGTCTGGTTCGCCTGATCATGATCGATCACGGCGAAACCGATGGAGGTCGTACCCAAGTCGAAACCGAATATGCGAGCCATAATAGCATCCCCCCTTGACATATTCCCGCAGAGAGACTACAGAAAATGCTGTAGCAAATCGAGAGGCGGTCGCTTTTCGCAAGCAAAAGACCCCTTGTGCGGGCTCGGCATCCCAAGGTCACTTGCCGGTTCATACAACAAAGGCCTTTGCCAATAGGTAAAGGCCTTTCGCTTTTTTTCAGGCACAGATCCAGAAAGGACCAACTGGAGTCCTCGCCGGCCTCTCACCACTTATGGTAGTTCTCCAGGGTTCGGAGTAACACCACTGCCTTCCGGAAAAGACACATCAGTCAGGCGCACTTGCCCTGTAGCAGATTCGCCATCGCCCGCACCTTCCCCTCCGCCGTCCGTGGGCCCGTGCTGAGCCCGCCATGCATCCGGCAGCGGCCGTTCCGCGGCATGTCCCGGCGATTGTCCCAGACTGGCGGCGCCTCGCAGGGGCGGCCCTCGCGCGTCTTCGCGCCGCACCGGGGGCGCATCTCCTTGGGCGTTACCATGCTTCCCATCCTGACATTCTCCGAAACGCTTGGGCCCCTTCACGCAACCGCCGGCGGCAGGCACAGTTTGATGGCCCATCCGAACTCCATGACGCGCGTAAGCAGCTCATCAGGCTCTATCAGCCATAACCAACGGCAAAGCAGAGCACTGCTGCACGATCCGCACCAGCCACCAGGTAACATCCTGTTACTTTCATGGGTCATTGCGTGAACCAGCTCACCGCCTCTCGAGACTAACCGCGCCGTCATCCCTGCCATCGTCACAGGACGTGACACCCGGATGCTCCGCGCAGCGCACGTCCGTACTGCGGCGCAGATCCCGCCACTGCGGGCAAAGGACACGCGAACAATTCTGCGTCCTTTCGGGAGTGTGGCGGACAGCCCACTTCCGCGCTTCGCGCCCCAGGTTCTCGCTGGTGCCTGCGCGCTTGCCGCTCATGCGAACGGGAGGAGCGGCGTGACGCACTCCAAGCCGCCGCCGTGTCTCAGGGGCGGCCGTCTTCAGCATGTACCCCAGGACGCGGGCAAGGTGCCCTGCATAACACTCGCCGCCCTGCACACCGACAAGGGCGTGACGGTAGCTGCGCCCGACAGGCTTGCTACGGATGACGCCCTTGCGATACGTCACCACGCCACAGCGTTTCAGCCATCCCCGCTGACGATAGGCAAAGGCCCTGGCCAATTTGGACGGCACGTGGATGAGGAGGTGCACGTGCTCACCGCTTTTGCTGGAAATCTCCCGCACCCACACATGGGCCGTCTTGCATCCCTGAACACGCACCCAGTCGGCCGCCAGCTTCAGAAATCGGGCCGTGGCCTTGTGGAACTGCGCCTTCACCCCGCCGAGCTGCCAGTCGATGGTGATGAAGCGATTGAGGGGCAACCCCAGGGTGATTGCGTGAAACGCGGCGTCGAGAATGTTCTCTGCCTTGTCCGGGGCCAGAAAACCGGAATGAGAGGAAATGTGATCGCCGGGGTCCAGAGCGGGACGACCGGGGCTACTCACATAAGAGACGAGCCCCTGGCCAGAGCCGTCAAAGCCCCACCCAACATGTTGATCTACCGAGTAAATTTTGGCTGACGCGAGATCGCGAATATCGGAATTCATCGCAAGTTTTTCCCAGCAGACCGTCGCAGTCCCGTGTGGAAACATCGAAGGGCGCCAGACACAGCGCCTGGCGGCATTTCCGATGGCGACGTGAGGAGAAGAAGGCGGCACTGTTGCGCGGGGCCCGTGGGCCAGCGCGTAACAGACTAGCTCGCCTTATCGATGAGCTCCCGAATGTCTTCCACCCGCCACACGGTCATGCGCGGGCCCAGCTTGACGGGCCGCGGGAAGCGGCCGGTCTTGACGCCAGCCCACCAGGTGGACTTGCTGACCGGAATGAGCTTGAGAACAGTGGGGAGCCGGACAAAGCCGGTTTCAGGCATAACGCTCACATCAACTCTCCTGTACCGAACATGAAGGGAGTTGAGGAGATGTTATTGGAGGGGTTCGGACTGATTGCCCCAATTAATTAAAAAAAATTTTGAGCATTTAATCGGCCCGATCTGCGGGCTTATAGAATATCACCCCCTGTTCATCGACCACCCGAACTTCCTTCCGGAGCGTCTTGCTGACAAGTCCGTGAACGGAGCTAACCTCCCTGTTGGTCGCAATGGAAAGAATCTCGGCAAGAAGCGCGGAATAGAGGGAACTCTTTGAACCGCGCTCCTTGGTGCCGCTTGGCTCAATCTTCAAATGACTCCGCATGATGTGCTCAACATCTGCGGCCAGAAATTGACGGTGATATTCGGGTAGTCGACCACGTTTCGGATATGCCTCTGCCAGTTTGATGGCGTTCCGAACCTCCCGCTCGAAGCAGCGCATCGCAACACGGCTCGCTCGGATTGCATATCGTCTACGCCGATTGATCAACTGAATTGAGTTGCCATCCAGCTCGCCGAGCATTCTCCTGAAGAGGATGGCAGTGTCCAAAGCTGCGGAAAGGTTTTCTCGTACGCGAGCGGGCGTCGATTTCGCATGAAGCTCCGCATAACCTTTAAAGCGACGAATGGCTTTCTCGATATCGATCCAGAAAGCTTCTGGAACTGCTTGCACATCATGGACGCATAACACCCGAGCGATACGTTCCCGATGGTCCCTGGATAGGTGGTACTCAACATAAGGGACGACTCCAGTAGGCCCCCACTCCAACTCTTCCATTCGCGCCTCCTCACGTCCCACAGCACCTCAGGCTGTTTGCCCTTTGATCACCTCTGTAGCATACGATCTCTAACCGTGCTGGCTCCCAGCTCATCCAGCCAATCCGCCCACTGCTGCATTGCCTTGCGCCGGGCGTCGGTGAAGGCCGTCCTGTCATAAGCGGCCTGGACCTCGCCCGGCTTGGCGTGAGCGAGCTGCGCCTCAAGGATGTCGCTGTCGATGCCCAGCCGCTCCCGGGCAAGGGTTCGGAACATGGCGCGGAAACCGTGGGTCGCGTGCCGCCCGCGGAAGCCCATCTCGCGAAGCGCCTTCGACAGGGCGTCCCGGTGAAGGTGCTGCGACTTCTGACGCGCAAGGGGCGGAAAAACATAACTCCGCCCGGCGGTATAAAGGCGCATCTCCCGAAGAAGGGCGACCACCTGACACGGCAGGGGCACGATGTGGGCATGTCGGGTCTTCATGAGGCTGGCGGGGATGCGCCATTCCAGAGCATCAAGCGCGATATCCTCCCAGCGCATGGCAGCCACCAGCCCCGGCCGTTGGGCGGTATAGGCACACACCAACAAGGCAGCCCGCGTAACCGCACTCGGATAGTCGAGGATGGCCCGCATCACGTTTGCCGCCTCATCAGGCATGGTGGCGGCGGGAATGTGCGCCCGGTTGGCGGCGCGCGGGATCACGTCATCGAGAACCAGGGCGCGCCCTTCCTCACGCAGTCCTTCCCGCATGGCATAGCGCAGGATGCTCTGGACGTATTGCCGCGCCTTGCGGGCGAGATCCGGTGCGCTGGCACCGATCTTCCGCAAGACGGGCACCACATCCCGGCTGGTCAGCTCTGCAACCGGAAGGTCGCCCAGGGGCGGGACCAGGTAGGTTTGCACCACATATTCGGCCTTGCGCCGGCTCTCGGCCGCCCAGCTCGGGCTCTTGAACGCCAGCCAGGCCTCGGCCACCCGGCGAAAACCCCCATGGTCTCCCGGCGCACCGCCTCGGCAGCGGCCTTGCGCTCGGCGCTGGGATCCATGCCGTCGGCCAGAAGCGACTTGGCTTCGTCCCGTTTGCGGCGGGCTTGGGCAAGCGTCACATGGGGGTAGGCTCCGAGCGACAGGAGCTTCTCCTTGTCGCGGAAGTGATACTTCAGCCGCCACAATCGGGCGCCATTGGGCTGCACCAGGAGATACAAGCCCCCGCCATCGAAGAGCTTCCGGGGCTTGTTGCCGGCCTTCGCGTTGCGTATCGCCGTATCGGTAAGCGCCATACGCCGATTTCCGCCTGGGGGTATCCTGAGCCCGCAAATGGGGGACACCCTTAATGATACCCCCAAAAGTACCCCCACATACCCCCGGATGTCAATGAACCGGCTCGGACGCCGCTGGACGCCAGAAACGAAAAAACCCCATATTTCTGCAGGGTTAGCGGACCGTTCTGGATGATATCGGATGAAAGAATGGTGCCCGGGGTGGGACTCGAACCCACATGATGTTGCCATCACCGGATTTTGAGTCCGGCGCGTCTACCAATTCCGCCACCCGGGCCGGGCGCGCGACCGCGGAAATCGGGCGGTCGGGCGAAAGGTTTCAGCATCATAATGGCGGCGGTTTCGGCGTCAACATGACTTTTGCGGAGGGCGCCGCCCGCCCCGTCATTGCGCGCGACGGTTGACCGCGCCTGCGCCGCCCGCCATAAACGGCCTTGCGGGCTGACGCTTAACCCAAGGCTTTTCATGCTTCGACGGCTCTATGATCGCACCCTGGCCCTCGCGGGGCACCCTCATGCCCTGTTCTGGCTGGGCGTCGTCGCCTTCATCGAAAGCTCGGTCTTTCCCGTGCCGCCCCATTTCCTGCTGATCGCCATGGTTCTGGCGAGCCCCGATCGCGCCTGGCGCATCGCCGCGGTCTGCACCATCGCTTCCGTGTTTGGCGGCTATCTCGGCTACGGGATCGGCTATTTCCTGTTCGATGCCTTTGGGGAGCCGGTGATCGCATTCTACGGCGCGGAAGAGCAGTTCGCCGCCTTCCGTGAAGCCTACAACCAATGGGGCCCGTGGATCGTCGCCTTCTTCGGCTTCACGCCCTTCCCCTACAAGGTCATCACCATCGCAAGCGGCGTCACCGCCATGGATGTCCTCGCCTTCGGGGCGGCGAGCCTCGCATCGCGCGGCGCGATCTTCTTCCTGATGGCGGGGCTTCTCAAATATTTCGGCCCGCCCATGCGGGTCTTCATCGAAAGGCGCCTCGGGCTCGTCTGCACCATCGGCTTCCTGCTGGTGCTCGCGGGCTTCGTCGGCCTGAAGTATCTTTGACCCATGACAATGATCGACCGCTACGCCCCGCTCGTCCTCCTCGTCGCCGCAGCCGCGATCCTCGGCGCCGCCTTCGCCTTCGAGCATCTCGGCGGACTCGCCCCCTGCGACCTTTGCTGGTGGCAGCGCTACGCGCTGATGGCGGCCATACCCGTGGCGGCAGTCGCGACGGTCGCCGATCGCGGGAGGACGCCCGCGGCGGCCGCAACGCTCGCCCTTCTCGGCATCATCTTCACCGCCGGGGCAGGGATCGCTGCCTTCCATGTGGGCGTTGAGCGGGGCTGGTGGCAGGGCCCCACCGCCTGCAGCGCGACGTCCCTTTCCGACGACATCGAGGCGATGTTCCGCGACATCATGGCGGCACCCGTCGTCCGCTGCGACGAGGCGGCCTGGAGCCTGTTCGGCATCTCCATGGCCGGTTATAATCTCATCCTGTCGGCGGGGCTTGCGGCCCTCGCCTTCCGCGCCGCCTGGATCCGCGGGCGGCGCGGGACGTTGAAGTGATGCGTGCCGAACCAGGACGGGGTGAGATGACCGAACGCCTTCCCGAACATGAGACCAATACCCCCCGCATGCGCCTGCCCGGCGACGGGTCGCGCGAGGAAGCCGTGGCGCGCATGCTGCGGGTGGATCATGCGGGGGAATATGGCGCCGCGCGCATCTATCGCGGCCAGCTTGATGTCCTTGGGGAACGGCACCCCATGCACGACACCATCCGCGAGATGGAGGCGCAGGAGAAGGCCCATCTCGAGACCTTCGACCGCATGCTGCTGGACCGCGAGGTGCGGCCGACCTTGCTTGCCCCCATCTGGCATGTGGCGGGCTACGCCCTGGGCGCGGCGACGGCGCTTCTCGGGCCGCGCGCCGCCATGGCCTGCACCGCCGCGGTCGAGGAAGTGATCGACGGCCATTATTCAGGCCAGATCCAGGATCTCGATGCGGACGAGCCGCAGCTTGCGGAAACGCTCCGCGAGTTCCGCGCCGACGAGATCGCCCATCGCGACACGGCGCTGGAACATGGCGCTGCGGCGACCCCGGGCTACGAGCTCCTGTCCGCCGTCATCAAGACCGGCTGCCGCGCCGCCATCTGGCTGTCCAAGCGGATCTGACGCGGTCAGGGCTCCAGCTCGATATCCCAGTAGAGAAAGTCGCGCCAGCTTTCATGCAGGTGGTTCGGCGGGAAGGCGCGGCCGTTGGCCTGAAGCTGGTGGATCGTGGGCTGGAACGGCCATTGCCGCGGCATCATGCCCGCCTGCTGCGGCGTCCGCCCGCCTTTCCTGAGGTTGCAGGGTGCGCAGGCGGTGGTGACGTTCTGCCAGGTGGTCCGCCCCCCTTGCGCCCGCGGCACCACATGGTCGAAGGTAAGCTCCGCCCCGTCGCGCGAGGATGCGCCGCAATACTGGCAGGAGAAGCGATCGCGCAGGAACAGGTTGAACCGGGTGAAGGCCGGAAAGCGCGCCGGCCTCACATACTGCTTGAGGGCGATGACGCTCGGCAGGCGGAACTTCAGGCTCGGCGCCTGGATGTAGCGGTCATATTCCGCGACGATGCTGACGCGGTCGAGGAAAACCGCCTTGACCACCGTCTGCCAGTTCCATAGTGACAACGGAAAATAGCTCAACGGCTGGTAGTCGGCGTTGAGGACAAGGGCCGGACAGCCATCGAGTGACAGGCTACTCTGCACCGGTTGTCTCCCTACGGCCTGCGATCCCGCGCAGGCTCTGCATTCTGAAGCTCGACGCCTCTTTTTCTACAGGATAGGTTGTGCAAAATTTATGACAACAAATTCTTGTAAATCTCTGCTCCGGAAGCCTTGTAAAGCCTCATGAAGCCCAGCGCCGTCGCGAGCTCCCCCGTCGTCACCCGCTTCGCCCCGAGTCCGACGGGCTATCTCCATGTGGGCCACGCCTATTCCGCCTTCTTCGCCTATGAGGCGGCGATGAATGCCGGCGGGCGCTTCCTGCT
Source organism: uncultured Sphingomonadales bacterium (assembly GCA_964508185.1). GTDB lineage: Bacteria > Pseudomonadota > Alphaproteobacteria > Sphingomonadales > Govanellaceae > CAZDSS01. Next base: position 4,190 of record CAZDSS010000068.1, on the reverse strand, counting down.
GCGCATCGACGATCTGGACAAGGGACGCTGCCGCCCGGAATTCGTGACCGCCATCAGGGAAGATCTGCACTGGCTCGGCCTCGTCTGGGAGGAGCCGGTGCGCCGCCAGACGGAGCATCTGTCGGAATACGCCGCGGCGCTCGACCGCCTGCAGGATATGGGGGTGCTGTATCCCTGTTTCTGCACGCGGCGGGACATCGCGCGCGAGATCGCCGAAAGCCAGCAGGCGCCCCACGGGCCGGACGGCCATATCTATCCCGGCACCTGCCGCGATCTTCTGCGCTTCGAACGCCAGCGCAGGATCGAGGCGGGGGAGCCCTATGCGTTGCGGCTTGACGTCGCCAAGGCCCGCCGCCTCGTCGAGGGCGACCTTGCCTTCACCGACCGCAAGCGCGGGCGGGTGGAGGCGCAGCCCGAGCTTCTCGGCGACGTGGTGGTGGCGCGGAAGGATCTGGGGGTGAGCTACAACCTTGCCGTGGTGGTGGACGATGCGGCCCAGGGTGTCACCCTCGTCACCCGCGGCGCCGACCTCTTTCATGCGACCCATGTCCAGCGCCTGCTCCAGGCCCTTCTCGGCCTGCCGGTGCCGGAATACGAGCACCATTCCCTGCTGGTGGACGAGGCGGGCAAGCGCTTCGCCAAACGCGACCGCGCCAAGACCCTGCGGGCGCTCCGTGAATCCGGCACCACCTCGCGTGACCTGCGGCGGCTTCTGGCGCAATGGCGGCGGAGCCCCGAATTCCTTTAGCGCACCACCCCCGCGTTAACCCTCCGTAAAGCGCGCGCCCCTTATTCTTGGGACATTGGGAGGAAACCAGTCCCCGCGAGGGAGGCCGTCATGGGGATCGAGCTTCTGCCGCTGAAGACGTGGATGGCGGAATCGTCGGCGCTTCTGGGGCGCGCGGCGCGCAGCCTTGACCGCGCCATCCGCCGCATCGAGGACCGCCATCGCGGCCCCCTGCCCTACATGCGCGCGACCATCAAGGACGCGGAATCGGATCAGGACCGCGCCCGCGATCCCGATCACGTCTCCCGCCCGGTCTGAGGTCAGACCGTCTCGGCGGAGGTCTCCTCCACCACCCGCACGATGTCTTCCATGATCTCGGTAAGGTTGTAGTCCTTGGGCGTATAGACCCGGGCGACACCGGCCTTGAGAAGCGCCGCCGCATCCTCGGGCGGGATGATGCCGCCGACCACCACGGGAACATCGCCGATCCCCGCCGCCCGCAGGCGGTCGAGGATCTCGGTCACCAGCGGCAGATGGCTCCCGGACAGGATGGAGAGCCCGATCACATGGACGCTTTCCTCGAGCGCCGCATTGACGATCTGGGCCGGCGTCAGGCGGATCCCTTCATAGACCACCTCCATCCCGCAGTCGCGGGCCTTGACGGCGATCTGCTCCGCCCCGTTGGAATGGCCATCGAGCCCCGGCTTGCCCACGAGCAGCTTGAGACGGCGGCCGAGCCGTTCCGACACGGCCTCGACCCTGGTCCGCACTTCAGCCACGGCGCCGCCGCCGGTGCTGCGCGCCGCGCGGCCGACCCCCGTGGGCGCACGGTATTCGCCGAACACGTCCCGCAGCACGCCCGCCCATTCGCCGGTGGTCACCCCGGCGCGGGCGGCGGCGATGGATTCGGGCATGATGTTCCGCCCCTCGGCCGCAGCCCGGCGAAGATCGGCGAGCGCCGCCTCCACCGCCCTTGAATCGCGGCTCTCCCGCCAGGCCTTGAGGCGCTCGATCTGCTCCGCCTCGGCCCCGGGATCGACGGTCAGGATCCCGCCGTCGTCGGACGCGGTCAGCGGCGACGGCGCGCTTTCCGTGAAGCGGTTGACGCCCACCACCACCTGCTCGCCCGATTCGATGCGGGCAAGGCGCGCCGTGTTCGATTCCACCAGCGCCTGTTTCATGTAGCTCGATTCGACGGCGGCGATCGCCCCGCCCATCTCCTCGATTCGCGCAAGCTCCGCCCGGGCTGCGGCCTTGAGCTCCTCCACCTTGGCGGTGATCACGCCCGAGCCGTCGAAGATGTCGTCATATTCCAGAAGATCGGTCTCATAGGCGACGATCTGCTGGAGCCTGAGGCTCCATTGCTGGTCCCAGGGACGGGGAAGGCCGAGGGCCTCGTTCCAGGCGGGAAGCTGGACGGCGCGCGCCCGCGCCTTCTTCGAGAGGACCACCGCCAGCATCTCGAGGAGGATGCGGTAGACGTTGTTCTCGGGCTGCTGTTCGGTGAGCCCCAGGCTGTTCACCTGCACGCCGTAGCGGAAGCGGCGGAGCTTTTCATCCCTCACACCGTAGCGGTGGAGGGTGATCTCGTCCCACAGCTCGACGAAGGCGCGCATCTTGCACATTTCGGTAATGAAGCGCAGCCCCGCATTGACGAAGAAGCTGATGCGCCCCACCACCTGCGGGAACTCCTCGGCCGGCACCTGACCGCCGTCGCGCACGGCGTCCAGCACGGCGATCGCCGTCGCCAGCGCGAAGGCCAGTTCCTGCACCGGCGTCGCCCCCGCCTCCTGCAGATGGTAGGAGCAGACATTGGTGGGATTCCATTTGGGAATCTCGCGGTAGGCGAAGCTGATGACGTCGTTGGTCAGCTTCATGCTGGCCCTGGGCGGGAAGATATAGGTGCCGCGCGACAGATATTCCTTGATGATGTCGTTCTGGACCGTGCCCTGCAGCGACGCCCGCGACGCCCCCTGTTCCTCGGCGACGGCCACATAGAGCGCAAGCAGCCACGGCGCCGTCGCGTTGATGGTCATCGAGGTGTTCATGCGCTCGAGCGGGATGCCGCCGAAAAGTGTCCGCATGTCGCCGAGATGGCAGATGGGAACGCCGACCTTCCCCACCTCGCCCCGCGCCAGCACATGGTCGCTGTCATAGCCCGTCTGGGTCGGCAGATCGAAGGCGACGGAGAGCCCGGTCTGCCCGCGGGCGAGATTGGTGCGATAGAGGGCGTTCGATGCCGCCGCGGAGGAATGCCCCGAATAGGTCCGGAAAAGCCACGGCCGCTCGACTCGGGCCGTCCCTTCCTCGCGGGTGCGGCCGTCATGCTGTTTTTGCTGTTCCAATCTGCTTCTCCATGGCATATGTTCGGACAAATCGGCGTTTTTCGGGTAATTATCAGAAAGCGCCGCGATTGAAAATTACAAAAAACCTGTTGCGCCGGAATATTTTGTTATGCATGCTGCGTTGCAGCATAACCGGCTGAATATCTGAAAGCCAATAATAGAATGGAAATTGCGGGTCGGGTAAATGGCGTTTCGATCTTGCGGCGCACAAAGATCAGCGTCGCAGGCGTCGGATCCGGCGGGACAGACGAGCCGTTGTCCCCCATGCGGCGACCCGCAACGGAGAACAGTTGAGGGAGAAGATGATGGACATGCGCGCCCAATCGGAGGTCGAGCTTTCACCCGAGGATCCCGTCACGGCCGGCCTGCCGCGCAAGGATCTCTATGAGATCGGGGAGATTCCGCCCCTCGGCCATGTGCCGTCGAAGATGTATGCCTGGGCCATCCGGCGCGAGCGCCACGGCCCGCCGGAACAGGCCATGCAGGTGGAGGTGGTCCCGACCCCCGACATCGATCCCGACGAGGTGCTGGTGCTGGTGATGGCCGCGGGCGTCAACTACAACGGCGTGTGGGCGGCGCTGGGCGAGCCCATCTCGGTCTTCGACGTCCACAAGCAGCCCTATCACATCGCGGGGTCGGACGCCTCGGGCATCGTCTGGAAGGTCGGCTCCAAGGTGAAGCGCTTCAAGGTGGGCGACGAGGTCGTGGTCCATTGCAACCAGGACGACGGCGACGACGAGGAATGCAACGGCGGCGACCCCATGTTCTCGCCGAGCCAGCGCATCTGGGGCTACGAAACCCCGGACGGGTCGTTCGCCCAGTTCGCGCGGGTCCAGGCGCGCCAGCTCATGCCGCGGCCGCGCCACCTGACCTGGGAAGAGAGCGCCTGCTACACGCTGACGCTCGCCACCGCCTACCGCATGCTGTTCGGCCATCGCCCGCACATCCTGCGGCCGGGCCAGAACGTGCTCGTCTGGGGCGCGTCCGGCGGCCTCGGCTCCATGGCGATCCAGCTCATCACCACGGCGGGGGCGAACGCCATCGGCGTCATCTCGGACGAAAGCAAGCGCGACTTCGTCATGTCGCTCGGCGCCAAGGGCGTGATCAACCGCAAGAAC
>CAZDSS010000067.1:0-13732 GCA_964508185.1 uncultured Sphingomonadales bacterium | reverse complement strand
CGGGCGGCAGCATCGCGATCCGCGCCTTTCAGGTGACCCTGTCCGTCCAGGCCAAGGGGGATCTGCAGCGGGACTATGGCCTTCCCTGGCGCGACATACACTGGTTCACCCGGGAATCCGAGACCATCCCCTGGGCGGGCGCCGAGGGCGTCAGGGTCGATCCCATCCCCGACGGCTGGACCATCGCCGACATGATGGCGACCGACGATCTCAATGCCATGATCGATCCCTTTCCCCCGCCGGCCCTGCTTGCGGAGGGCGTCATCCGCCCGCTGTTCGCCGACTCTTTGAGCGAAAGCGCGGACTATTTCACGCGGCGCGGCTATTTCCCCATCATGCATGTGATGGCGATCCGCGAGGACAGCATCGCGCGCCACCCGGCGCTCGGCACCTATCTCGTGGAAGCGTGGGAAGAAGCGAAGCGGATCGCCGCGAAGGCCTATGACGATCCGGCCTATACCCTGTTCCCGGCGCTCGCCGCAGAACTGCAGGAGCGCAAGCGCCGCTTCGGGTCCGATCCCTGGCCGTCGGGCCTTGCCGCCAATCTGGCGAACCTTCGGGATTTCATCGCCGACATGGTGGACCAGCGCCTGATCGATGCCCCGTTCGACCCGGCGGAGCTGTTTCACCCCTCGACCCTGTAAGGGGGTCAGGCCGGAATCATGTGAAGCGGCCAGGCGGCATCCGCATCGTCCAGATCGGGAAGCCGCCCGGCCCAGTCCTCGAGGGCGGCGGGATCCACATCGAACCCCCGCAGGCAGTCGCGGTACTTGTCGGCGCGTTCCGCGGGATCGAGCGGACGCGCCGGGCTTCCGGGCATGATGTGGGCCAGCGTCTCCACCACCCTGCCATCAAGCAGCCGCACATGAAGGTCGGACGGCCCATAGTCGCCGGTCCGGGCGTCATCGACGGTAACGGTGATACGGCCGGCAAGCTCCGCAATCGCGGGATCGGTCACCCGTTCGGGTTCCAGATCGTCAAGGGTGAGGCCGCGGCGCAGGACGGCGCAGGCGAGGCCGTATCTGAGGCTGAACTGGGCGGTCACGCGCGGATTTCCACGGGGGGCGAAGGGGCCGCCCACCAGGCGGCCGATCATGGGCGTCACCACCGCCCGCAGCTCGGCAACGTCCGTAGCCCGGATGGCGTGGCGTTCGGCGACCGCGATCATGGTATCGATCAGGGCATGGCTGCAGGCGCAGACGGGGTATTTCTTGAACACCGTCCCAAGGATCAGCCAGTCCCGCCCCAGCCCTTCCACCAGCCGGTCGAAGTCCAGATCCTGGTATGCGGCGGCGAGGCCGAAGCTTCCTTCAATGGCCTCGCGCGGCGCGGTGAGACCCGCCCCCGCAAGCTCCGCCGCGAACAGACCGGCCCGCGCGGCGAAGGCGGCCTGGGCGCTTTTCGCCAGCACCTGTTCAAGATGGGCCTGCTGCGTTCCCGCCGCCTGGGTGAGCGCAAGACCCAGAGCCTGCACCACCCCGCCAGCATCAAGACCCAGTATCCGCGCCGCCGCCGCAGCCGCCCCGAACGGCCCGAATATGGCCGTGGGCGACCACCCTTTCCGCGGCCCGCGCATGGCGGCGGCAAGGCGCGCGATGATCTCGCTGCCGATTGCGTGGGCGACGATCAGATCCCGTCCTGAAACCTTCCGCGCACCCGCAAGGGCAAGCGCCGTGGGCCATACCACGAGATCGGCATGCGCGCTGCCGACGACGCTGTCGTAATCAAGGGCCGCCGCGCAAAGGGCGTTGTAGAACGCGGCTTCCCGCGGCGCGATGCGGTCCCCGTGAGCCCAGATGCGCGCACGCCCCGCCCCCTCGGCCCGCAGCAGGCGAAGGACGGGGGCGAGATGAGGGCTGCGGCTTCCGGCGAGCGCCACCGCCAGCAGGTCCACGATCGATCGCCGGGCGTGGTCGATCACCGCGCCCGGCAGATCTTCGAACCGCGTCTCGCGCGTGAATGCGGCGAGGACGGCGGATATGGTCACGGCCGCCGCGGCGCCGGCCGCGCGAGGCCCAGATTGTCGCGTAAGGTGGTCCCCGCATAACCATCCCGGAACAGGCCGCGGCGGCGGAGTTCGGGGATCACCAGCTCGATGAAGTCGTCAAGGCCCGTGGGCATGACCTGCGGCATGACGTTGAAACCGTCGGCCGCCCCGGTCTCGACCCAGAGCTGCATCTCGTCGGCGATGCGCTCGGGCGTGCCGACGATGCTGAAATGCCCGCGGGCGACCACCACCTCGAGGCAGAGCTCGCGGAGCGTGATTCCGCGCCGGCGCGCATTTTCAAGGATGAGCTGCTGGCGGCTGCGCGGCCCGTTGGTGACGGGAAGCTCCGGCACCGGCCCGTCAAGGGGATAGGCGCTGAGATCGGCGCCGCCCAGGGTGTTCTGCAGGGTGGAGAGGCCCACTTCCGGCAGGACATAGGACTGCACCTCGCGGAACCTGGCTTCCGCCTCCTCCTGCGTGCGGCCAACGATGGGGGCGAAGCCCGGCATGATCTTCAGCGTCTCGGGCTTGCGGCCATAGGCCGCCATGCGGCCCTTGAGATCGGCATAGAACGCCCGCGCCCCTTCCACCGTCTGCTGGGCGGTAAAGACCACGTCCGCGCTTTGCGCCGCTAGGTCGCGGCCGGTCTCGGAGGACCCCGCCTGCACGATGACGGGATGCCCCTGGGGCGGGCGCGGCAGGGTGAGCGGCCCGGCCACGGCGAAATGTTCGCCCTTGTGATCGAGGCGATGGAGACCGTCGGGCCGGAAGAAGCGGCCTTCTTCCTTGTCCCCCACGAAGGCGTCGTCGTCGAAGCTGTCCCACAGCCCGCGCGCCACCTCGATGAATTCCCGCGCCCGGGCATAGCGGTCGGAATGGGAATAGTGGCTGGTGCGGCTGAAATTCAGCGCCTCTGCCTCGTTGTTGGAGGTCACCACGTTCCAGCCGATGCGGCCCTTGCTGATGTGATCCAGCGACGCGAGCTGCCGGGCGAGGTTGTAGGGCTCGTTGTAGCTCGTGGTGATGGTCGCGATGAAGCCGAGCCTCGACGTTGCGACCGCAAGGGCGCCGAGGGTCGTCAGCGGCTCCAGCGCGATCGCCCGCGAGGTGCGGCTCAGCGCCTCGACGTCATTGGCCCCGCGCATGGCCGAGGAATCGGCGATGAACAGGAAATCGAAGCCCGCCTGCTCCGCCTTTCGGGCGACATCGATGTGATAGTCGATATTGACGTCGCCATCGACGGGCGTCGCGGGATGGCGCCAGCCGGACACGTGATGGCCGGTGCCGATGAAGAAAAGTCCGAGATGCATGGATCACTGGTCCGTCAAGAAATCCGTCAACGCTGCAGGGTGGAGTCGAACTGTTCGCCGAGCGCCGCCTGGCCGATGATCTGGGCCGTGCGGTCATGGCCCGCATGGACGCAGTGCATCTCGATATTGCGGACGAAATAGCCGAACGGATGCTCCTGGAACTGGGCCGAGGCCCCCGCGGCGAACAGCACGCCCCGCGCCACATTGAGCGCGGCATGGGCCGCCGTGCTCTTGGCGCTCATGGAGATGAGCTCCGCATCCACCACCTTGCCGTTCTTCCAGCTCCGGACCGCGCGATCGAACAGCGCGGCGGCGGCATCAAGCTGCATGCGCATCTCGCCGGTGCGGAGCTGCACGAGGGGGTTCGACGTGCGGCCGCGGCTTTTCGCATATTCCAGATACCAGTCGAACAGGCCTTCGGCGCTGCCGAGATAGTTGGCGGCGAAGCCCAGATGGAACCGGCCCTGCCAGCGCTGCCTGGGATAGGTCCCCGGCGCGCCGAGCACATGGCTGTCCGGCACGAACACGTCCTTGAGCGTAAGCAACGGGCTTCGCGCATTGCGCATGCCGTTCGGCTGATACCAGCCGTCGTCCCAGGTCTGGCCGGGCATGTCGGGCTCAAGGATCACCATCATGTGGGCGTCCAGCGGATTGTCGACGCCTTCGACCGCCACCACCACGATGACCACGTCCGAGAATTCGCCGTTGGTGACGAAGTTCTTGACCCCGTTCACGATCCAGCCGCCATCCACGCGGCGGGCGCGGGTCTTCATCTCGTACATGTTGACGCGGCCCGGCTCGCTGCCGACGGAGGCGGACACCGCAAACCCCCGCGTCAGTTTCCGCACGAAGCGTTCCTTCTGCTCCGGCGTGCCGACGCCTTCGAGGGTCCAGAGGGTGTGGTTGTGGAGCTGATAGCAATGGGCGGTCGCCCCGTCGCCGCGCGCGATGCGGCGCAGGATGTCGAGGAAGAGCTCCGGCCGCTCGCCCAGGAGATGCCCGCCATAGCCGCCGTTCTCGGGTTCGGCCGCCACATGCAGCAGCCCGAGCTCGTGAATGTCGCGAAGATTTTCCACGGGAAAACGGCCTTCTTCCTCGTCGCGCAGCGCGCGCTCGCGGAAGGTGGTGACGGCGAGCTGTTCCAGCCGCTCGATCCGCTCGTGAAGGTCGATGACGCTCATGTTCTGTATTCCTTGCTCTTGATGCTCCGCGCGATCAGAAATCGTGGCGAACGCGGAAGACGACCTGTCGCGGATAGTTGGAGATGAAGCCGAGATAGCCGCCGGCGGGCGAATAGCCGCCGGCCACGGGAAGCCGGTAATCCTTGTCCAGAAGGTTCTTGGCGGTGAGCGAGAAGGTCCAGTCGCCGCCCGGCGTCGTGTAGGCGATGCTGCCGTTGACGTAGGTCTGGCGCGGGAACTTGGTGAGCTCGCGCACCGTGGTGATCTCGGAATACGAGCTCGCCTCATGCTGCACCGAGGCGTTGATGCGAAGCTCGCCGCCGTTCGCCAGCGGATGGGTATAGGTGGCGCTGCCGCCGATGGTGAATTCCGGCGCGAAGGCGAGATCCTGCCCCACATAGTCCGTGTTGGCAGCCCCCGTCGGATTGAGGAAGCTGTCGAACTCGCTGCTGAGGAGCGACACGGACAGGCGGGCGTCAAGACGCGGCGTCACCTTGCCGCCGAGTTCGAATTCGGCGCCGTAGATGGTGGCGTCGCCCGCATTCACCACGATGGTGCCCGACTGCACCTGCCCGTTGAGGATCGGGTTGGCGATGGACGCCTGATAATCGCGATAGTCGTTGTAGTAGAACGTCGCGGTGGCATAGGCGCGGCCGCCGAGGAAGGTGAGCTTGTTGCCGAACTCGTAGGCCAGCACCTTCTCGGGATCCACCGGGATGCTCGCGACCGTCGCCGTCGGCGCCGCCTGGTTGAAGCCGCCCGTGGTCTGGCCAACGCCGAAGCTCACATAGGACAGGAAGTTGGGCGTCCACTGGTAGGAGAGGGCGGCCTTGGGCAGCGCCGCATGATAGGTCTCATGCAGCCCTTCAAGCTCATAGATGTAGCCGAGCAAATCGCCGTTCGCGTTGCTCTGGCGGGCGAAGCTGTCCATCTCGCGCCGCTCGACGCTGAGGCGGATGCCGGCGGTGGCGGTGAGCCTGTCCGTGAGATCGTAGTCAGCCTGCAGGTATATCCCGGCGTTCTTCGCCACGTTCCGGCTCTTGATGTAGCTGAAGGTGTTCTGCCGCCAGGACCAGCGGTCGGTGGTGAGATTTTCCTGGTAGAGGACGATCCCCGAGGTGAGGTCGAGGCGCCCGAAATCGCCGAGGAGCTGGAGCTCCTGGGAATACTGGCGCTGGTCCACATTGCGCACGAAGCCCGAGATGAATTCGGGCAGGCCGTCGCTGTCCACGGGCGTCGTGGTCTCGAAACCGCGCACCGCCGTGATCGAGCGCAGGGTGATGTTGTCGGTGAGCTCGTAGCCGAGCTGCAGATTGGCGCCGAGACCGTCATAGGGCTGGCTCGGATCGATGTCCGAGAAGGTGACGCGAAGGCCCCCGTCCAGTCGGTTGATGGGCGCGGCCGTGCGATACTCGCCGCGGTCCCTCATGTAGTCGGCGGAAAGCCTGGCATCGAACCGGTCCGACGGCGTGTAGCTCAGGATCCCGCGGATCTGCAGATTGTCGATCTCGCCCACCTTGCGGCCGAGATGGGGATTGTCGTCCGGCCCGCCGCGATGGACGTAGGCGGTCGCGATGCTGCCCGCGAGCACGCCCGGCAGAATCCCGCCCGAAAGATAGGCGCGGGTCTCGTACGAATTGTCGTTGCCGATCCCGGCCTCGATGAGGCCGCGGACCTCGTCGGTCGGGCGGCGCGAATTGATCTTGAGGGCGCCCGCGCTGCTGCTCTGGCCATAGAGCGTCCCCTGCGGCCCGTGCAGGATTTCCACCTGCTCGATATCGGGCAGGCTCCCGTACCAGCCGACGCCGAAAGGACGGGGGATGTAGACCTCGTCGATATAGACGCCGACCGATGGATTGGCGCTCGCGATCGCCGTGCCGACGCCGCGGATGAAGATCGCCTGATTGGCAAGGGTCTGGTTCGGGATGTTGACCCCCGCGGCCAGGCCCGCAAGGTCGTTGATGCGGCGCACCGCCTGCTCCTCGAGCACGGCGGAGGTCACCGCGTTGACCGCGACGGGCGTGTGCATCAGCGCCGACTGCCGGCGCTGGGCCGTCACCGTGAGGAGCTCGACCGCTTCCGCCGAGGGGATGGCCTCGGCGAGTGCGACGCCCGTCGCGACGCCAGAGAGAACAAGGGCGAGGAGGCTCGCCCGGGACAAAAAAATGCCGCGATGCGCGCGGCCCGCTACAGGATACAACACCGTTACCCCCTTAATGTCCGTAATCTCTATCGAGTTAGTAGGATATAAGGGCGCAAGAGCTTGTCAAGGGCCTTCGGCCACGCAGGCGAAAATTTCTGGCCAAGCGGTCTGCCCGCCGGAAAGCCTCTATTTTACAATAATTTATGCGGAAGCTGAGGCTTCGTCACAGACGAAGACCGGCGCCTTTCAGGGATTCCCGGTCGGCGGCGATCTCCGCCAAACTGGTGCTGTCCAGCACCTCGCCCATCTTGGCGCGGGCGCGGGCCATCACCTTGTGGAGTGCGCAGGTGGTCTCGTCCAGACAGTCGTCGCAGTGGCGATAGAAGTTCTTGCTGGCGCAGGGCACGAGGGCGATGGGGCCGTCCGTCGCCCGGATCACGTCGCCGAAGGTGATTTCCGTTGCAGGCCGGGCGAGTCGGTAACCCCCGAACTTGCCCCGGACGCTGTCCACGAGGCGGTAGCGCTTGAGTTCGAGAAGAATGCCTTCAAGGAACTTGCGCGAGATGCTGGTCGCTTCCGATATGGTGGAAATGGCCGACCAGCCCTCCCCCACATCGGCGAGATAGAGCAGCGCCTTCAGCGCGTAGCGGCTGCGTTGGGAAAGCATCTTTGCCCTTCTTCTTCAAAGCCAGACCCGGTTGCGGGAGCATGCGCGCCTCCCCGCATGCTGCGATACGTGCGTAGGTCATACATGCTTGCTTGCGCAAAGCAAGGACAAGGCGCGGCGCGCCGCAAAATCCCGGGCGCTCATGCGGACACCACGGGATAATGGGGATTGCCCCAGTTCTCGTCGGGATGATTCATCATGATCTCGAGGAAGAGCGGCAGCAGGAATTCCAGAATGCGGGCGCCGTCCTTCACCTGCTCGCGATTGACCGAGCTGTTCCAGGTGGCGCCGCCGTGGATCAGCTGGTTTCTGAGAACATAGAGGCGGTCGAACAGGACGCTAAGGATGAAGTGGGTGTCCTGCCGCGCCAGCGCCGCCTGCACCTTCTGCTGGCTGCGGGCGAAGCGGTCTTCCCAGTCCGCATGCCCCGCAAGCCCGTTGTGATGGTGCCAGAAGGGCTGGAACACGTAGCGGTTGCCGAGCAGCACGCGGATCGACTGGGCGAAGCGCTGCCAGATGGCGTCATAGATGGCGCGCCCGCCGTCGCGCCGCACGATCTTGGCGAAATAGTCCTCGAACCGCGACCGTTCGGGCATCCGCGCGGATTCGGCATCCGCCACGTCGTCCGCATAGGCGGCGTTGAAGGCGATCCAGTAGAAGATGAAGCGCGCGTCGGGATCGTCCCCTTCCCGTTCCGCCCGCCGGCACCAGCTGAGCGCGCGATGGATGCGAAGCCGCAAGATCTCCGGCAAATCCGGACGCAGCGCGCGATACCGCGCCTCAAGATCGGCAATCCCGCTTCCCATATCCGTCCCCCCGGCCCGGATCATTGATCTCTCCCGCAGAAGCAGTTTAGCGTCACCGCGTTTCATATTGAAGGGTGCAGGCGCCTCGCGCCGTCATCGGGTCATCCGGCGCCGCGGATCCGGGTGCAGGGATAGTTCGGCTTGATGACGGCATTGACGAAGCGCCCCTTGGATTCCGCCGCCATGAGCTTGCGGTAGACCCTGTCCGGCACGCCCGCATAGCGGTAGGTGCGACGCGATTGGTGGAAGCGGAGGTAGAGCGCCTTTCGCGCAGGCTCATAGCCGACGGCGGCGATGCTCGTGGACTGGACGGGGATCATGGGCGGTACGGGCAAGGATTCGGCCTTCCGTGACTGCGGGCTCCTCCCCCTGAACGCATGGAGATCGCCTTCGGGCGCGCGAATTCCCGAATTGGCACGCGCAATGCCCGCCCGCTGGCTTGACCCGCCGCCCTTTTCCTTTCATTGCTTTCGCGCCGTAGGTTTTTGCGGTAAGTCTCAAACTCGACCATGGTCGAGTGATCGTTGAAGCGCGGGAGCGATGCCAGGAACCGGAAAACGCAGCACCCAGGGCCGGGGGCGGGCACGGCGCGCCGCCCTGCTTTCCGCCGCCCGCGAGATGCTGGGCCGGCACGAGCTGGATTCCATCAGCCTGGGCGATGTCGCCGAACATGCGGGGATCCCCAAGGGCTCGGCCTATTACTTCTACAAGGACATCCACGAGATCTACATGGAGCTGGTGGAGCTCATCGGCCTCGAGCTTCAGGACCTGCTGGCGAAGTCCCTCGATGGTCCCTACGAGACCTGGATGGACGTAGTCGCGGACTGCGTCGAACTGGGCCGCACCGTCTATGCGACGGACCCCGCCGCGCGGCAGCTCCTCGTCGGGCCCAAGACCCCGCCGGAAATCAAGCGGGCCGACCGGCGAAACGACCTTGAACTCGGCAACGCCTTCGAACGGCAGATGGGCAGGTTCTTCGAGCTGCCCGATCTCCCCGGCCGTTCGGAGATATTCTTCCGCACCATCGAGATCATGGACCTGATGTTCTGCCTCTCCGTCATGGATCATGGGGAAATCACCGCCGCCATGGCGGAAGAAGCCAAGCGAGCCGCGACCGCATACCTCTCCCTCTATCTCCCGCCCTATCTCCCGAAGAAAAAACCGGAATGAGGGGGCGCGCCCCGGCCGCAAGGTGCCCGCGTGGCCATGGCCTCGTCCCCGCGCCCCGAGCCGGCGCGCAGCCACACGCGACCCGTCCCGCTCATTCGACTTGACTGAACTCGACTTTGGTTTAGTTTTGATCCCACACTTGGGATGGGGCGCAACATGCAAGAACATGGCCTCAGGAAGCAGCCGATCGGCTGGGTGAAGGTCGCCGGTCTCGGCGTCGCGATCGTGATCGCCGGGCAGTTCGTGGGGTGGAACTATGGCCTGCAGGCGGGCGGCATCGGCGGCATGCTGGTGGCCGCCGTTCTCATGCTTCTCCTCTATCTGGGGCTCGCGCAGTCGCTGGCGGAGTTGTCGAGCGCCGTGCCGAGCGCGGGCGGATTCTATACCTACGCCCGTCTTGCCTTCGGGAATTTCACCGGCTTCCTCACCGGGTTGTCCGTCCTCATCGCCCTCATATTCGCATCCGGAATCGCGCCCGAATTCATCGTCGCCTACAGCGAGTCGGTGATCGGCGTCGGCGGCTGGCCGGTGAAGCTCGCCCTCGTGGCGATCGTCGTCGGCATCCACATGCGCGGCGTCGGCGAAGCGCTCGGCGTCACCCTGGCGGTGGGGGCCGCCGCTCTTTGCATCCTGCTGCTGTTCATGCTGGCGATGGCGCCCCATTTCGAGCCGTCGAAGCTCGTCAATCTGTCGGAAGGCGCGCCGGGATCCCTGTTTCCGTTCGGTATTGCAGGCATCGTGGCCTGCGTTCCCTTCGCCGTGTGGCTCTTTCTCGGGCTCGAACATGCGGCCCTCGCCTCGGAAGAGGTCGTGGAGCCCGACAAGGTCATGCCCCGGGGCCTCATCGGCGCCGTTGCGATCCTCGCCTCCACGGCGGGCGGCGTCGTACTGTTCGCGGCGGGCGGGGGCGGGGCCGAGCAGATCAAGGCGGCGGGCGATCCGCTTTATGTGGCGATCACCAGCCCCCTCGCCTACGGGCGGGACATCTGGCTTGCGAAGCTCGTGGGCGTCGGCGCGCTCCTCGCCCTGTTCGCGGCCTTCTTTTCCATCGTCTATTCGGCATCGCGGCAGCTCTACGCCCTGTCCCGGGGCGGCTACGCGCCGCACGTCTTCTCGCGGACCAACGGCCGCGGCGCGCCCTTTGCTGCATTGATTGCCGTCGGCGCGCTGGGCTTTCCCATTTCCTTTCTCGAGCCGGATCAGGTGCTGGTCCTCGTCGTTCTTCTTCTCAACATCTCCTATCTGATCCTTCTCGCATCCTTCATGCGCCTCCGCGTGACGCAGCCGGAGCTTCCCCGGCCCTACCGAAGCCGGGGCGGCGTGCCTTTGGCTGTCGCCAGCGCCGCGCTTTCCGTGCTCGTCATCTGGTCCTGCTTCCAGGTGCAGGGCATCATGCTGGTCTTCACCTGCTGTTTCTATGCGGCCTTTCTCCTCCATTTCGCGCTCGCCCGGCGCGGCCGTGGCGGAGAGGGCGCCGCCCATGTTTCTCGTGAGGGAGAGCCGTCGTGACAACCGAAACCCTTCTCGAACGCCGCCTGCGGGTCATGGGGGATCATGCGCCCCTGTTCTACAAGGAGCCGCTTCACATCGTGCGGGGAAGCGGCGTCTGGCTGGAGGATTCGAGCGGCAGGCGCTATCTCGACGTCTACAACAACGTCCCCCATGTGGGGCATTGCCACCCGCGGGTGGTGGAGGCCCTGTGCAGGCAGGCGGCCATCCTCAACATCCATACCCGCTACCTGCACGAAAACATTCTCGAATATTCGGAGCGCCTGGTCGCCACCTTCGATCCGCCCCTGTCGCGGGCGCTTCTCTGCTGCACGGGGACCGAGGCCAACGAGGCGGCGCTCAGGATCGCGCGGGTCAATACGGGCGGCACCGGCATTCTGGTGAGCGACGTCAATTACCACGGCAATTCCGCGTCGCTTTCCGAAGCGACGACCGCCTTCCCCACCTTCGAGGCGCGGGCGCGCGGCCCCCATGTGCGGGTGATCGAGATCCCCGACTTCCGCGGCGAGCCGGGAAGCGCTGCGGAACGGGAAATGGCCGACCGCCATGTGGCCGAGGTCGAGAGGACCCTGTCCGACATGGAGCGGGACGGCATCCGCCCCGCGGCTCTCCTCGTCGACACGCTCTTCTCGTCGGAAGGCTTGCGGCGCCTGCCGGAAGGCTATTTCCCGCGCGTGGTCGAAGCGGTCCGCGCCCGCGGCGGGCTTTTCATCGCCGACGAGGTGCAGGCGGGCTTCGGCCGGCTCGGCGACCATATGTGGGGCTATCAGGCGCTCGGCGTCGTGCCCGACATCGTCACCATGGGCAAGGCCATGGGCAACGGCCATCCCCTGGCCGGTCTGGTCGGGCGCGCGGACCTACTCGACCGGTTCGCGGCCGAATCCATGTATTTCAACACCTTCGGCGGAAATCCCGTGTCCTGCGCCGTGGGGCTCGCCGTGCTCGACGTCATGCGGGACGAGAAGCTCATGGAGAACGCACGGGACGTCGGCCGTCACGTGCAGCAAGGGCTCAAGGATATCGCGGCGCGGCATCCGATCGTCGGATCCGTGCGCGGGCGCGGCCTCTATTTCGGGCTCGAGCTCCTGCATGACGGCGACGTGAACCGGCCAGCGTCCATGGAGGCCGACAAGGTCATCAACCTGATGCGGGACGCGGGCGTCCTCATCAGCAAGATCGGCAAGCATTCCAACGTGCTGAAGATGCGGCCGCCCATGCCCTTCGGCAAGGAGCACGCGGATATCCTGCTTGCCGCCCTCGACAGGGCGCTCGCGCAGGTGTGACATGGCGGAAGTACAGGACTTCTACTCCCTGGACGATGCGGCGCAGATCCGCCTCCTGACCCGTCTCGCGGAAAACGCCATCCGCCACTGGGACGGCGATTTCCGCGACATCGGCCTGATCAAGTATCGGGAAAATGCGGTCTTCTCCGTTCGCGCCGCAAATGGCGCGCGTATGGCGCTCCGCATTCACCGCCACGGCTATCACACGGACGCCGAGCTCTTGTCCGAACTCCAGTGGATGGAAGCGCTCGCCCGAAGCGGTTTCGCCGTGCCGCGCATCATACCGGCGCGAAACGGCGCGCCTTTCGTTACGGTCGCCGACCCCGGCATACCGGAGCCGCGCCAGGTGGATCTCCTGACCTGGATCGATGGCGAACCCCTGGGCCAAGTGGAAAGCAGCCTGTCCGAGGTATCCGGCTCCCTGTTTCACGCGATGGGCCGCCTTGCGGGCGCCCTTCACAATCACACGGAATCCTGGCCGCTTCCCGAGGGCTTCACCCGTCATGCCTGGGACCTCGAGGGGCTCGTGGGCGACGATCCCTTCTGGGGCCGCTTCTGGGAGCTGCCGGCGCTTGCCGCCGATCAGCTGGCGCTGTTGAATGCCGCCCGGGCGCGGGCGCGCGAAGATCTCGCGGCGCTTCATACCGGCCCCCACAATTACGGCCTGATTCACGCCGATTTCGTGCCGGAGAACCTGCTGGTCTCCGACAAGGGTCTCTGCCTCATCGATTTCGACGACGCGGGCTTCGGCTGGCACATGTTCGAGCTTGCAACCGCCCTCGTTTTCCACTGCGGCGCCGACTATTTTAACGCCATGAAGGAGGGATTGCTTGCGGGCTACCGCTCGGTCCGCCCCCTTTCCCGGGAAGACGAGGATCGACTGCCGCTCTTTCTCTTCCTTCGCGCCAGCACCTATCTCGGCTGGGTCCATACGCGCAGCGAGACGCAGACGGCGAAGGAGCTCACGCCGTTCCTGATCGAGAATGCCTGTGCGCTGGCGTCGGCCTATCTCCGGCAGTGATTGGCCGTTGGCCGTTAAAAAAGCCGCCTGGTCTTTTATGACTGGCGGCTTTTTGTGCTTGTCTTTGTTGATTTGGTTGCGGGGACAGGATTTGAACCTGTGACCTTCAGGTTATGAGCCTGACGAGCTACCTGGCTGCTCCACCCCGCGGTGATATTTGTGGGGCGCGTGTGTTGTGTGGGGCGCCCGAGGGGATTTGTGTGACATTGTGAATGGGTTTTGTTGTGTCCGTTCTTTCTAGGCCTGGCGGAGACCTACTCTTCCGACGCTTAAGCGTAAGTACCATCGGCGCTGCAAGGTTTCACGGCCGAGTTCGGGATGGGATCGGGTGTTTCACTTGCGCTATATCCACCAGGCCGAGGAAGAACGGCATGTTGTGGTGTTTTTGAGGTTTGACGTCTGGTCTGATCCCTGGTCATGGGATGTTCTCAAGCTTTTGAACAATTAGTACCGGTTAGCTGCACGCATTGCTGCGCTTCCACACCCGGCCTATCAACGTGGTGGTCTTCCACGGTTCTTGTAACGAGACCTCATCTTGAGGTGGGCTTCCCGCTTAGATGCTTTCAGCGGTTATCCCTTCCGTACATAGCTACCCGGCACTGCGGCTGGCGCCACAACCGGTCCACCAGAGGTACGTCCATCCCGGTCCTCTCGT
>CAZDSS010000066.1:0-14506 GCA_964508185.1 uncultured Sphingomonadales bacterium | reverse complement strand
CGGCGGGCGAGCGCTGCATGGCGATCTCGGTTGCGGTCACCACCGACGACAAGGTGGCGGACAAGCTCGTCGAGATGCTGAAGCCGCGGGTCGAGACCATCAAGGTCGGGCCGTCGCTGGACCCGGCGTCGGAAATGGGCCCGCTCGTCACCCGCGACCACTGGAACAAGGTGAAGGGCTATATCGATCTCGGCGTCCAGGAAGGGGCGGAGCTCGTGGTGGACGGCCGCGACCTGAAGCTTCAGGGCTACGAGAACGGCTTCTTCATGGGCGGCTCGCTCTTTGACAAGGTGAGCCCCAACCATCGCGCCTACAAGGAAGAGATCTTCGGCCCCACGCTCCAGATCGTGCGCGCCAGGGACATCGACGAAGCCTTCAAGCTGCCGAGCATCCATGAATACGGCAACGGCACCTCGATCTTCACCCAGAACGGCAACGCCGCCCGCACCTATGCGGACCGGGTGGAAGTGGGCATGGTCGGCATCAACATCCCGATCCCGGTGCCGCTCTCCTTCCATACCTTCGGCGGCTGGAAGAATTCGGCCTTCGGCGACCACAACACCATGGGCATGCAGGCGGTTCAGTTCTATACCAAGATCAAGACCGTCACCAGCCGCTGGCACAGCGTCTCGGGCGCCGAGTTCGCCATGCCGACCCTGAAATAAGGGAGCCTTGCCCCATGCAGTTCGAACTGACCGAAGACCAGCGGGCATTCCAGGAAACCGCGCGGCAGTTTGCGACCGACGTCTTCGCGCCCCGGGCCGAGAAATGGGACGCCGAAAGCATCTTCCCGGTCGACGAACTGCGTGAGGCGGCGGCCCTGGGCTTCGCCGGGATCTATGTGGACGAGGAGTTCGGGGGATCGGGCCTGACCCGCCTCGACGCCGCCATCATCATGGAGGAGCTGGCGACGGGCTGCCCTTCGACCGCCGCCTACATCTCGATCCACAACATGGCGTCCTGGATGATCGACCGCTTCGGCACCCGGGAACAGCGCGCGAAATGGCTCCCGAAGCTCACCGCCATGGAGCATTTCGCGAGCTACTGCCTGACCGAGCCCAACGCCGGGTCGGACGCGGCCAGCCTCCGCACCAAGGCGGTGCGCGACGGCGACCACTATGTGCTGAACGGTTCCAAGGCCTTCATCTCGGGCGGCGGCCGGTCGGACATCTATGTGGTCATGGTGCGCACCAGCGACGACGGGGCGAAGGGCATCACCTGCCTCGTGGTCGAGAACGGGACGCCCGGCCTGTCCTTCGGCGCGCAGGAGAAGAAGCTCGGCTGGAAGTCCCAGCCCACGGCGGCGGTGATCTTCGAGGATTGCCGCGTGCCCGTCGCCAACCGCCTCGGCAACGAGGGCGACGGCTTCAAGATCGCCATGATGGGACTCGACGGCGGCCGCCTCAATATCGGGGCCTGCTCGCTCGGGGGGGCGCGCCGCTGCCTTGATGAGGCGCTCACCTACGTCCAGGACCGCAAGCAGTTCGGCAGGCCGCTCGCCGCCAATCAGGCGCTGCAGTTCAAGCTCGCCGACATGGCGACGGAACTGGAGGCCGCGCGTCTGCTCCTCCACAAGGCGGCGTCCAAACTGGATGCCAAGGCGCCCGACGCCACCATGTATTGCGCCATGGCCAAGCGCATGGCGACGGATGTGGGCTTCTCCGTGGTCAACGATGCCTTGCAGCTTCACGGCGGCTATGGCTATCTCAGGGATTATCCGATCGAACGCTTCCTGCGGGACCTGCGCGTTCATCAGATCCTTGAAGGGACCAACGAGATCATGCGCGTCATCGTCGCCCGCAAGCTCATCGATGACGCCCAGTCAACGAGGGGGGCATGAGCACAGAACCCGAAATCCTGTTCGATTCCGTCGACGGCATCGGCTTCATCCGTCTCAACCGGCCGAAGGCGCTCAATGCGCTGAGCCACGACATGTGCCGCCGCCTGGACGAGCGGCTCGGCGCCTGGGCGACGGATCCGAGCGTCAGCGCGGTCGTCATCGAGGGGACGGGGGAGAAGGCCTTTTCCGCCGGCGGCGACATTCGCGCCCTTTATGACTCGGCGAAAGCGGGTTCGCCCCTCTGCCGCGAATTCTTCGCCGACGAATACCGCATGAATGCGCGGCTTCATCATTTTCCGAAGCCCTATATCGCCCTGATCGACGGCATCGTCATGGGCGGCGGCGTGGGCGTTTCGGTCCACGGTAGCCACCGGGTGGCGGGCGACCGCACCCTGTTCGCAATGCCCGAGACCGGGATCGGCATGCTGCCGGACGTGGGCGGCACCTATTTCCTGCCGCGGCTTCCCGGAAAGCTTGGCCTTTACCTCGGCCTCACCGGCGCGCGCCTGCGGGCGGCGGACAGCCTCTATGCCGGGGTTGCGACCCATTACGTGCCGTCGGACCGGCATGCGGACCTCAAGCAGGCCCTGCGCAAGGCGACCATCACCAGCCACCGGGACGTGGACGAGATCCTCGCGCGCTTCACCGCCGATCCGGGCCCGGCGCCGCTCGAACGGGTGCGGGGCCTGATCGACGCCGCCTTCTCCCATGGAACGGTCGAGGAGATCCTTGCCGCGCTTGAAGCGCAGGGGGACGATTTCTCCGTCGAGACGCGGGACACCATCCTCTCCAAGTCGCCGACCAGCCTCAAGCTCGTCAATCGCCAGCTCCGCGAGGGGGCCAGGCTCGATTTCGACGAATGCATGAAGCTCGAATACCGGGTGGTGTGGCGGATCATGGACGGCCACGACTTCTTCGAGGGGGTGCGCGCCGTGATCCTCGACAAGGACAACGCGCCCAAATGGAATCCGGCGCGGCTCGAGGACGTGTCGGACGCCGAAATCGCCCGCTATTTCGAAAGCCTGGGCCGGAACGAGCTGCAACTGGAACTCTGACGCCCGCGCACCGCTCCATCAACCTGCCGATAGATCCTCTGGAAAGGCACTGAACATGGCGAATATTGCATTCATCGGTCTCGGCAACATGGGCGGCCCCATGGCCAAGAACCTGGTCGCCCGCGGCCACAAGCTCAAGGTCTTCGACCTGGTGCAGGAAAACGTGCAGGCGCTGGTGGATGCCGGGGCGGAGCCCGCGGAAAGCGCCGGCGCCGCCGCCCGCGACGTGGACATGGTGGTGACGATGCTGCCCGCGGGCAAGCATGTGCGCGCGGTTTATGCGGATGCGGGCGGCATCATGGACAACGCCAGGCCCGGAACGCTCTTCGTCGATTGCTCGACCATCGACGTGGAAAGCGCGCGGTGGGTTGCGGCCGAGGCCCAGAAGCGCGGCTTCGCCATGGTGGACGCCCCCGTCTCGGGCGGGGTCGCGGCGGCGACGGCCGGCACGCTCACCTTCATGGTCGGCGGCTCGGAAGAAGCCTTCATCCGCGCCCAGACGGCGCTCGAGGCCATGGGCCGCGCCATTATCCATGCGGGGGATTCCGGCACCGGCCAGGCCGCCAAGATCTGCAACAACATGATCCTCGGCATCACCATGATCGCCACCTGCGAGGCCTTCGTGCTCGCGGAGAAGCTCGGCCTCGACCACCAGAAGCTGTTCGACATCGCCTCCAAGGCCTCGGGCCAGAGCTGGTCCTTGACCTCCTACTGCCCGGTCCCCGGCCCGGTCCCCACCTCGCCCGCGAACCGCGACTACAAGCCCGGCTTCGCCGCCTCCATGATGCTCAAGGACCTGCGCCTCGCCCAGGACGCCGCGAGGTCTGCCGGGGCGGAAACCCCGCTCGGGGCGGACGCCATGAAGCTCTACGAGAAATTCGAGTCGGACGGCTTTGGCGGGATGGATTTCTCGGGCATCATCAATATGTTGCGTTCAGGCATCAAGGATTAACACTTCATTAGCCGACCTGTGTTATAACCCGCCTGACCAGCTTCTGTGACCAGAGGATTGTCAGGCGGGAAACTGATGACCATTGCTCCGAAAAGTTCCCTGGTGGGGCTCGAAGAAACTCCTGCGGGCCAGACCAAGGCGCAGTTTCTGGAATGCCTGCGCCTGATCGAGCGTCTGCATCGCCGCCTGCTGGACGTGGTCAAGATGCGGCTCGAGGAGACCGGCCGCACGGACATCAACAGCGTCCAGGCGCTGCTGCTCTACAATATCGGCGACAACGAGATGACCGCGGGCGAACTGCGTACCCGCGGCTACTATCTCGGCTCCAACGTTTCCTACAATCTCAAGAAGCTGGTGGAGATGGGCTACATCTCCCACGAGCGCTCCCCCCATGACCGCCGCTCGGTGCGCATCAGCCTGTCGGACGCCGGCCGCGTGGTGAAGAACCTGGTGGAAGGCCTTTTGGACGAGCAGCTTTCCGACATCCTCGGCGGCGGGCACATGAGCGCCGGGGACCTCGAGACCCTGCGCGACGCCCTGCGCCGTCTCGACCGCTACTGGGCGGAACAGATCGGCTACGCCTCTCTCTGACCGGCCGCGAAATTTTCCGCGATCGGGTTGTATTTTCTTGCCGCCTCGGGTTGATAGCCCTGTGCCCAAGGTGTATGTAGAAGGCGATTTTTGCGCTAAGATACTCCCACGTATCAGACGAGGCTGCCGCCGATGGATTATGATCGACTGTTTACGGATGCCGTCGAAGCCCTGAAAGCTGAAGGCCGGTATCGCGTATTCATCGACATTGCCCGCAAGAAGGGCGAGTTTCCCCATGCCACCTATCATGGTCCGAACGGCCATCGTCCGGTCATCGTCTGGTGCTCCAACGACTATCTCGGCATGGGCCAGCATCCGACCGTGATCGCCGCCATGGAGCAGGCGCTCCACGAGGTGGGGGCGGGCGCCGGCGGCACGCGCAACATTTCGGGCACCAATCCCTATCATGTGTGGCTGGAAGCGGAGCTCGCCGACCTTCACGGCAAGGAAGCGGCGCTTCTCTTCACCTCGGGCTACATTTCCAACGAAGCGACGCTCAGCACCCTTGGCAAGCTTCTGCCCAACTGCGTCATCTTCTCGGACGAGCTCAACCACGCCTCCATGATCCACGGCATCCTGCGGAGCGGCGCCGAAAAGCGCATCTTCCGCCATAACGACGTGGCCCATCTCGAGGCCCTGCTGCGCGAGACGGATCCGGCGCGGCCCAAGCTCATCGCCTTCGAGTCGGTCTATTCCATGGACGGGGACATTGCGCCGATCGCGGATTTCTGCGACCTCGCCGACAAGTACAACGCGCTGACCTATCTCGACGAGGTTCATGCGGTGGGGCTCTACGGCCCGCGCGGCGGCGGCGTCGCCGAGGAGCGCGGCCTGATGCACCGCCTGAGCGTCATCGAGGGGACCCTCGGCAAGGCCTTCGGCGTCATGGGCGGCTACATCACCGGCAGCCGGTCGCTCGTGGATGCGGTGCGCTCCTATGCGCCGGGCTTCATCTTCACGACCTCGCTCTCGCCCGTGCTCGCGGCGGGGGCGCTCGCCAGCATCCGCCATCTCAAGAAGAGCAATGCGGAGCGCGAGGCCCATCAGGCGGCGGCCGCGCTCCTCAAGGCCAAGCTGCGCCAGGCGGGCCTTCCCGTCATGGACACGCCGACCCATATCGTGCCCGTCCTCGTGGGAGATCCGGTCCAGTGCAAGGCGGCGACCGACATGCTGCTCGAGGACTACGGCATCTATGTGCAGCCCATCAATTTCCCGACCGTGCCCCGCGGCACCGAGCGGCTGCGCCTGACGCCCACGCCGCTCCATACGGAAGACATGATGGACGATCTGGTGACCGCGCTGCAGGCGGTCTGGGCGAGACTGAAGGTCAAGCGGGCGGCGTGACCGGGGACGAAGGCTACCTCATCGAGTTCATCCAGATCGGAAACGCGGTGAAGGTCTCCGCCGTGGACCCCGAAACGGGCCTTGAAGTCTCCATCGTCGGCTCTCCTCGCATGAGTCGGGATGCCCTGGCAGATGCGGCCGTGCGCAAGCTGCGCTACCGACTCAATGCCCGCCGCCCGACCCCGCCGTCCCGCGGAATCCTTGTGTAGAATGCCCGAAGGTGCCCCGCGCGATCACTGGTAGCCAAGCCGGGCGGAGTATGTTAAGGCAGGCGCCAAACGGCAGGATTTGCAGATGAACCCCAAGCAACCGGCTGCAAAGCCCCTCGTCATCGCCGCGGATCACGGCGGTTTCGAGCTGAAAACCTTTCTCGTCAAGGAGCTGGAGCGCATGGGCCGGCCGGTCGTCGACCTCGGCTGCCATTCGCCCGAGAGCGTGGACTACCCGGACTATGCCGACCGTGTGGCCGAGGCCATCGCCAGGGGGGAGGCCGACATGGGCATCCTCGTCTGCGGCAGCGGCATCGGCATCAGCATGGCGGCCAACCGTCATCGCCACATCCGCGCGGCACTTGTGCATGATCACCTGACGGCGCGTCTCGCCCGGCAGCACAACGACGCCAACGTCCTCGTGCTCGGCGGCCGTCTGCTTGGCCCCGAGGTGGCGCGGGACTGCCTCGAGACCTTTCTTGCGACCGAATTCGAGGGCGGGCGCCATTCCCGGCGCATCGCCAAGTTCTCCTGCGCCCCGAACGAACTTGCCGACGCGGTTCCATCCTCACCGAGACGGCCGAACTGAAGAGAAGGATAGTCTGTCCATGTCCCTGACCAACGCCAAGCCCGACCTCGACCGCTTTTTCTCGGCGCCGCTTGCGGAAGCCGATCCCGAAGTCTTCGCCGCCATCGGCAAGGAAGAGCGTCGCCAGCAGGAGCATATCGAGCTCATCGCCTCCGAGAATTATGTGAGCCGCGCGGTGCTGGAGGCCCAGGGGTCGCAGCTCACCAACAAGTATGCGGAAGGCCTGCCGGGCAAGCGTTACTACGGCGGCTGCGAATTCGTGGACATCGCCGAAAGCCTTGCCATCGAGCGCGCGAAGAAGCTGTTCGACTGCGAATTCGTGAACGTGCAGCCCCATTCGGGCGCCCAGGCCAACGGCGCGGTGATGATGGCGCTCGTGAAGCCGGGTGACACCATCATGGGCCTGAGCCTCGCCGCCGGCGGCCATCTCACCCACGGCGCGCCGCCCGCCCAGTCGGGCAAGTGGTTCAACGCCATCCAGTACGGCGTGCGCCCCGACAACCATCTGATCGATTTCGACGAGGTGGAACGCCTCGCCAAGGAACACAAGCCCAGGCTCATCATCGCTGGCGGCTCGGCCTATCCGCGCATTCTGGACTTCAAGCGCTTCCGCGAGATCGCCGACAGCGTCGGCGCCTATCTCATGGTCGACATGGCGCATTTCGCGGGTCTCGTCGCCGCGGGCGTCCATCCGAGCCCGCTGCCCCACGCCCACGTGGTCACCACCACCACCCACAAGACCCTGCGCGGCCCGCGCGGCGGCATGATCCTGTCGAATGACGCGGAGCTCGGCAAGAAGATCAATTCGGCCGTATTCCCCGGCCTTCAGGGTGGCCCGCTCATGCATGTGATCGCCGCCAAGGCGGTGGCGTTCGGCGAGGCGCTGAAGCCCGAATTCAAGGCCTATGCCCAGGCCGTCGTGGACAACGCCAAGGCCCTTGCCGAGCGGCTGAAGGCGGGCGGCTGCGACATCGTCGCGGGTGGGACCGACACCCACCTGATGCTCGTCGACCTGCGGCCCAAGGGCCTCAAGGGCAACATGGTCGAGGAGGCGCTCGGCCGCGCCCATATCACCGTGAACAAGAACGGCGTGCCGTTCGATCCCGAAAAGCCCACGGTCACCTCGGGCATCCGCGTCGGCACTCCGGCGGGCACCACCCGCGGCTTCGGCGTGGCGGAATTCCTCGAGATCGGCGACAGCATTCTCGAAATCCTTGATGCCCTTGCCGCCAATGCGGATGATACGACAAAGGCCGAGGCCGCGGTACGCGCCCGCATGGAAGCGCTGAGCGCCGCGTTCCCGGTCTACGGGGCGCGCGCCTGACGGGCGCATGGCCCCGGGGGCGGCGTCGCCTGCGTGACGGCGCCGCGCCCCATCCGATGCGGCAACCAGGGGAGGCGAGATGCGCTGTCCGTTCTGCGGCAATGACGACACCCAGGTGAAGGACTCCCGTCCCACCGAGGACAATTCCGCGATTCGCCGCCGTCGCTTCTGCCCCGGCTGCGGCGCGCGCTTCACCACCTTCGAGCGCGTGCAGCTGCGCGAACTCACCGTCATCAAGAAAAACGGCCGGCGCGTGCCGTTCGACCGCGACAAGCTCGAACGCTCGGTCAATCTCGCCATGCGCAAGCGCCCGGTGGAGCGCGAGCGCATCGACCGCATGATCAACGGCATCGTCCGCCAGCTCGAAAGCATGGGCGAAAGCGAGGTATCCACCGACACCGTGGGCGAGCTCATCATGGAGGCCCTGCGCTCCCTCGATACCGTCGCCTATGTGCGCTTCGCCTCGGTCTATCGCAATTTCCGCGAGGCCAAGGATTTCGAGGATTTCGTCGGCACCATCGCCAAGGCCGAGGAAGAGGAATAGGGCCGCGCCCGCCCCTCCGCCCGCCGCTTGCCCCCGGAGACCGTCATGCCCCGCGACGACCGCCGCTTCATGGACCTGGCGCTGCATCTCGCGGCGCGAGGCCTCGGCCGCGTCGCGCCCAATCCGGCGGTGGGCTGCGTCATCGTGGATGATGCGGGACATGTCGTCGGGCGCGGCTGGACCCGGCCCGGGGGCCGCCCCCATGCGGAGACCGTAGCCCTGGCGCAAGCGGGGGACCGGGCGCGCGGGGCCGCCGCCTATGTGACGCTTGAGCCCTGCGCCCATCACGGCAAGACCCCGCCCTGCGCCGAGGCGCTGATCGCCGCCGGTCTCGCGCGCGTCGTCGTTGCCATCGAGGATCCCGATCCGCGCGTCTCGGGCCGCGGCCTCGCCCTGCTGCGCGAGGCGGGGATCACGGTCGATCTCGGCGTCGGCGCGGAAGCTGCGCGGGAGCTGAATGCGGGCTTCCTCAAACGGGTGACCGAAGGCCGCCCCCTCGTCACCCTGAAGCTGGCGACCAGCCTCGACGGCCGCATCGCCACCGCCACGGGCCAAAGTCAGTGGATCACGGGAGAGGCGGCGCGCCGCCACGGCCATCTCCTGCGCGCGCAGCATGACGCGATCCTCGTCGGCATCGGCACCGTTCTGGCCGACGATCCCCTGCTCACCTGCCGCATCCCGGGGCTTGAGTCGCGCTCGCCCGTCCGGGTGGTGCTGGACGGGGCGCTCTCCATCTCGCCGCAATGCGCCGTCATCCGCACGGCGCGGGAGGTTCCGACCTGGGTCATGACGACGGACGCCGCCGATCCCGGCCGCGCCGCCCCGCTCGAGGCCGCGGGGGCCGAAGTGATCCGCCTGCCCTGCGCCCGCCCGCTCGATCTTGCGCAATGCTTGCAAGCCCTTGGCGCGCGGGGTATCACCCGTCTCCTGGTGGAAGGCGGCGCGCGGGTTGCGACCGCCTTTCTCGCCGCGAAACTTGCCGACCGCCTGATCTGGTATCGCGCGCCCATGGTGATCGGCGGCGACGGCCGGGCGGCGATCGACGGCCTGTCCGTGCGCGAGCTTGCGGATGCCGCCGGTTTTCGGCGGCTTTCGGCGCAGCCGCTGGGGCAGGATATGGTGGAAAGCTACGCGAGAGACGGCTAAAAGGGATCCCATGTTCACAGGCATTGTCACCGACGTCGGCACCATCCGCTCGATCGAGAAGCGAGGCGATACGCGCATCGTCATCGCAACCCGTTACGATACCGCAACGATCGAGCTCGGTGCCTCCATCGCCTGTTCCGGGATCTGCCTCACGGTGGTGGACAAGGGGGACGACTGGTTCGCGGTGGATGTCTCCGCCGAAACCCTGTCCTGCACCACACTCGGCGGCTGGACCCCGGGAACGCCCGTCAATCTGGAACGGGCGCTGAAGGTGGGCGACGAGCTGGGCGGTCATATCGTGTCGGGCCATGTGGACGGGGTCGCCGAAATCGTCTCGATTCAGCCCGAGGGCGACAGCCGGCGCTTCCGTTTCCGGCTCCCCCGGGCGCTCGCCCGCTTCATCGCGCCCAAGGGCTCGGTCGCCCTGGACGGCGTGTCGGTGACCGTCAACGAGGTGATCGACGACGGCGCGGGCGACCACAGCCTGTTCGGGATCAATGTGATACCGCATACCCGTGACAACACCACCTTCGGCGCGGCAAAGGTGGGCGACCGGGTCAATGTGGAAGTGGATGTGCTGGCGCGCTATGTGGCGCGGCTTGAGGAAATGGGTAAGTAACATGCCGGGTCCCGGACTGTCCTCCATCGAAGAGATCATCAACGAGGCCCGCAACGGCCGCATGTTCATCCTGGTGGATGACGAGGATCGCGAGAACGAAGGCGATCTCGTCATTCCGGCCCAGATGGCAACGCCCGAAGCCATCAATTTCATGGCCAAGTACGGCCGCGGACTCATCTGCCTGTCCCTGACCGCCGAGCGCTGCGCGGAACTTGGCCTCCGCCTCATGTCGGAGAAGAACCAGTCGCGGCATCACACGGCCTTCACCGTCTCCATCGAGGCGCGGGAAGGGATCTCGACCGGCATCTCGGCCCATGACCGGGCCCATACCATCGGCGTCGCCATCGACCCCACCAAGGGGGCGCAGGACATCGTGAGCCCGGGCCATGTCTTCCCGCTGGTGGCGCGGGAGGGCGGCGTCCTCGTGCGCGCGGGCCATACGGAAGCGGCGGTGGACATCGCACGGCTCGCCGGCCTCATCCCCGCGGGCGTCATCTGCGAGGTGATGAACGACGACGGGACCATGGCGCGGCTTCCCGACCTCATGAAGTTCGCCGAGCGGCACAATCTCAAGATCGCGACCATCGCCGATCTCATCGCCTACCGCCTGAAGCACGACAATCTCGTCCATTGCGCGGCGGAGATGGATTTCCACAGCCGCCATGGCGGCGCCTTCCGGCTCAAGGCCTACGCCACTTCCGTCGACTATGCGGAGCATCTGGTGCTGGTCAAAGGCAATGTCTCCACCGATGAGCCGGTCATGGTCCGGGTGCATACGCTCAACGTGATGGAGGACATCCTGGCCGAGGACGGGCCGCGCACCGGCCAGCTTGCCGCAGCCATGGACATGATCGGCGAGGCGGGCAGGGGCGTCGTCGTCCTCATCCGCGACAGCAGCGACACGGCGCTCACCGATCTCATCCATTACCGCCGCGGCGAGAAGCCGCCGCAGCGGCCCGAGCTCAGGAATTACGGCATCGGCGCGCAGATCCTGCTGGACCTTGGCGTCAGCCGCCTTATCCTGCTGTCGAACACGGAAAAGCATCTCATCGGCATCGAGGGCTACGGCCTCGAGATCGTCGAGCGGCGGCCCATTCCGCTGAGCTCCGCCAAGGCCGCGGCGCGGGCCGGGAATACCCTCTAGCGAAAGCACGACATGGCTGAACAACCCCATCTTCTGATCGTGGAAGCCCGCTTCTATGAGGCGCTGTCCGACGCGCTGGTCGCCGGCGCGGCGGGCGCGCTCGCCCAGGCGGGCGCCACTTACGACCGCGTGACCGTGCCGGGCGCCCTCGAGATCCCCGGCGTCATCCGCTTCGCCCTGGACGGCATGAAGGCGGGCGGCACCCGTTACGACGGCTTCGTGGCGCTCGGCGTCGTGATCCGCGGCGAGACCTATCATTTCGAGGTGGTGAGCAACGAAAGCTCCCGCGGCCTGCAGGATCTCGCCGTCCATTACGGCGCGGCCATCGGCAACGGGATCCTGACCGTCGAGAACGAGGAGCAGGCCTGGGTCCGCGCGCGGGCGGACCGCAAGGACAAGGGCGGCGACGCGGCGCGCGCGGCGCTGGCCATGATCGCGCTCAAGCGCCGTTTCTCGCAGGCGGGATGAGGGCATGAACACAAGGAACCCATCCCCGCGGCGCTCCGGCGGCAAGCCGGGCCCGCGCAGCGCGGCGCGGCTCGGGGCCGTGCAGGCGCTCTATCAGATTGAACTGTCGGGAAGCGCCGCGCAGGCTATCATCGAGGAATTCCTCATCCATCGCCTGGGCCAGGAATTCGAGGGCGTGCGCTATCCCCAGGCGGATACCGACTTCTTCCGCGACATCGTGAGCGGCGTGGATCAGAACCGGGCGGCGCTCGACGAGCGGGTGGCCGCGGCGCTCGCCGCCGACTGGCCGCTCGACCGGCTCGAGGCGGTGATCCGGGCGATCCTGCGCGCCGGGGCCTATGAGCTGAGCTTCCGCCCGGACGTGCCCACGAACGCCATCATCAACGAATATGTGAACGTGGCCCACGCCTTCTACGGCGGGGCGGAGCCGGGCTTCGTCAACGGCGTTCTCGACCGCATGGCGCGGGAGATCCGCGGCTGAGGATCCGCCCGGCCGGTTGAGCAAGGGATCAGGCTGATGACGTCAGACCGCCCGCTCGGCGAGTTCGGAAGCATCGAACGCTATCTCGCGCCCCTTGCGGGCAAGGGCGGGACGGCGCTCGATCTCCGTGACGACGCCGCCGTGTTTTCGCCGCCCGAAGGCCGGGATCTCGTCTTCACCAAGGACGCGATGGTGGCGGGCGTCCATTTCCTGCCCGACGATCCGCCGGCTCTCGTCGCGCGCAAGCTCGCCCGGGTCAATCTGTCGGACCTCGCCGCCATGGGGGCGGAGCCTTTGGGCTATCTCCTCGCCCTCGCCCTGCCGCGGGGGGCCGAGGAAAGCTGGATGGCGGGCTTCGCCGAGGGGCTTGCCGCGGAGCAGGAGACATTCGGCTGGCAGCTCTGGGGCGGTGATACGGTCGCGACCCCGGGGCCCATGACGGCGACGCTCACCGCCATTGGCGCGGTGCCGCGGGGGCACGCTTTGCGCCGGGGCGGCGCGCGGCCGGGGGACCTCATCTATGTCTCCGGCGCCATAGGGGACGCGGCCCTCGGCCTTCTCGTCCGCAAGGGCGAGCTGCCGGGGATCGCGGAGATCCATGCCCGTCATCTCGAGGAACGCTTCCTCCTGCCGACGCCGCGCATGGCGCTCGGCCCCCGCCTGCTCGGAATCGCGACGGCGGCCATGGACGTGTCGGACGGTCTTGCCGCCGATCTCGCCCATATCGCGCGGGCGTCCCATGTGGCGGCGGTCCTCGATCTCGACGCCCTGCCCCTGTCGGATGCGGCGCGGGCGGCGGTGAAGGGCGATCCGCGGCTTCATGACCGGATTTTCGGCGGCGACGATTACGAGCTTCTGTTCACCGCGTCCCCCGCCCGGCGCGACGACCTTGCCCGGATCTCCCGCGACCTTAACCTTCCGCTTACCTGTATCGGCGAAATTGAAACGGGAAGCGGCGTTCGCGCCAGGGACGGGCGGCCGCTTCCCGGCGGCTATCGCCATTTCTGAAGGACGCAGCGTGAGCGAGATCAAACCGGCGGGGCGCGGCAAGCTCGCCCTTCTTCTCGGCCTTGCGGCCGGCCTCCTGGTGGGCGGCGGCGGGGTCGGGGCCTATTTCGTCTTTTTCGCGGGCGCCGAGGTGAAGCCTCTGACCAGCGACGACGCCGCGCGCAAGACCACCTTCATCCGCATCGACCGCCTGTCGGCGCCGCTCGTCAGCGACGGGCGCGTTCTCGGCTATGCCCTGCTGGACCTGTCCCTCGAGGTGCGCAGCAACGGCGACGACCTGCTGGTCGCCCAGCGCATGCCCGCGCTCCGCGACGCCTTCCTGCGCGCCGTGACGGACAGCCCCATCAGCCGCGTCGGCGAGCCGCTCGCCATCGATTACGACGCCGTGACCGAACTCCTGCGCGATGTGGCGAACCGCGAATTGCGCAAGGACGTGGTGGTCCGCGTGCTGGTGACGCAAACCACCCGACTCTGATCTTTCCGCCCCATCCGGCCCGTTTCTGCCGCAGGCGCGCTCCCGCCCGCGGACGACGGCCCTTGCCTATTGCTTACGACTATGGATAGAGTTTTCCGGGGGCTCGGCAAAAAGGGGTGGGGAGGACTCCCCTTATCTGGCGACCCCATAAGGCAGCATCATCCGGTGGCACAAGAAGATGATGCGGAAAACAATAGGGATCATGCAGAAAGGGCTTTCGTTGATGTCAACCGAGACAATCTTGTACGCGATCATCGGGGCCGGCGTGCTCGCCGTCCTCTATGGTCTGGTGACCAGCCGGGCCGTTCTGTCCGCGCCCGCCGGCAATGCGCGGATGCAGGAAGTGTCCGGCGCCATCCAGGAAGGGGCGCGCGCCTATCTCAACCGCCAGTATTCCACCATCGCCGTCGTGGGCGTGGTGGTCGCGGTCATTCTGTTCTTCGTGCTTGAAATCCATGCGGCGCTGGGCTTCGTCATCGGCGCAGTGCTGTCCGGCGCCGCCGGCTATATCGGCATGAACATCTCGGTGCGCGCCAATGTGCGCACGGCCGAGGCGTCCCGCCAGGGCCTGAAGCGGGGCCTCGAGATCGCTTTCAAGTCGGGCGCGATCACCGGCATGCTGGTGGCGGGCCTCGCGCTCCTCGGGGTTGCGGGATATTACACCTATCTCCGTGCGGCCGGGGTCGCCGACCGCAGCATGATCGATGCCCTCGTCGC
>CAZDSS010000065.1:0-15147 GCA_964508185.1 uncultured Sphingomonadales bacterium | reverse complement strand
CGCCCGGCGGCGCTACCAGCACGAGATTGGGCCCGGCCGCACGGGCGGCGCGGATCTCTGGCAGCACATCCTGGATCGGAAGATCGGTCATGGCGGCACTGTAGCGGATGACGCCGCCCGCGCAAGCGGTCGCTTGCCCCCGAACGTCCGGCGGAAGTGGCGCCCCGGGGAGGAGCGGGAGATCGGCCGATCTTGCGGCGCGCCGGAACTTTGGCGGTCACGGCGAGTTTGAAAGGGTAATTCTCGCACAACCTTACGCCGTGGGGACCCAATGACCGAGAAAGTGCTCATCACCGGGGGCGCGGGCTTCATCGGCTCGCATGTGGCGGATGCCCTGCTCGCGGCGGGGCACGAGGTCAGGATCCTCGACAATCTGGCGGAACAGGTCCATGGGCCAGGCGCGCGCCGCCCGGCCTATCTCGCGTCCGACCCCGAACTCGTGGTTGGCGACCTCCGCGATCCGGACGCGGTGCGGGCGGCGCTCCGCGGCGTCGATTCCGTCATCCACCTCGCCGCCGTCGTCGGCGTGGGGCAGAGCATGTACGACGTCGCGCGCTACGTGGCGGTCAATGAAGGCGGCACCGCCGTGCTGATGGAGGCCCTGGCCGCGCGGCCCGTGCGGCGGCTCGTCGTCGCATCCTCCATGAGCATCTATGGCGAGGGCGCGGCCCGGGACATGGACGGCAATCTCGTGGAGCCGGAGGAGCGAACCCCCGACCAGTTGCGGCGCGGCATCTGGGACTGCCTCGACCACAAGGGCCGGCCCCTCGAGCCCGTTCCCACGGCCGAGCACAAGCGGCCCGCCCTGAGCTCGGTCTACGCCCTCAACAAATACGCCCAGGAGCGCATGTGCCTCATGCTCGGCCGCGCCTACGGCATCGAGACGACCGCCCTTCGCTTCTTCAACGTCTACGGGCCGCGTCAGGCCCTGTCCAACCCCTATACGGGACTTCTCGCCATCTTCGCCGCGCGGCTTCTCAACGGCAATCCGCCCCTCATCTTCGAGGACGGGGAGCAGCGGCGGGACTTCGTCCATGTGCGGGACGTGGCGAAGGCCTGCGTCCTCGCGCTGCATGCGCCGCAGGCGGCCGGCGAGGTGTTCAATGTGGGGTCCGGCGAAAGCCGCAGCGTCAACGAGGTCGCAACCGCCATCGCGCGGGCCATGAACCGCAACGACATCGCGCCCCTCGTCACCCGCAAATATCGCACGGGCGACATCCGCAACTGCTTCGCAGATATCGCCAAGGCGGAGCGCATGCTGGGCTTCCGCCCGACGGTCACGTTCGATGACGGGCTTGCGGAACTCGCCGAATATCTCGGCACCCAGCAGGCCGAGGACCGGGTGGAGGAAACGGCGGCGGAGCTCGAAAGCCGGGGGCTCGTC
This sequence comes from uncultured Sphingomonadales bacterium, assembly GCA_964508185.1. Lineage (GTDB taxonomy): Bacteria > Pseudomonadota > Alphaproteobacteria > Sphingomonadales > Govanellaceae > CAZDSS01. The sequence goes on along the minus strand of CAZDSS010000065.1, from coordinate 13,763 downwards.
GCATGAGCCCCGGGAAGTCGCGCAAGTCCGACGCCGCGAAAGCCTCTGAAGAGGATCATCTTCTCGTCACCGGCGGGGCCGGGTTCCTCGGCGTCAATCTCGCCGACCGGCTGGCGGGGGAGGGGCACCGGGTCCTGACCCTCGACAATTTCTCCCGTCTTCATGTGGAGAAAAACTGGGAATGGCTCCGCGCCCGCCACGGCGCGCGGGTCGAGCTTGTTCGCGGGGACATCCGCGATGCGCCGCAGGTGGAAGCGGCGGTGGGCAAGGCGGCGGCGGTCTTTCATCTCGCGGCCCAGGTGGCGGTGACCACAAGCCTTCAGGACCCCGTCGAGGATTTCGAGATCAATGCGCGCGGCACCCTGAACCTCCTTGAGGCGGTCAGGAAATCCGGGCGGCCCATCCCATTCCTCTATGCCTCCACCAACAAGGTCTATGGCCGCCTCACCGCCGACGGGGAGACCGCGCGGCGGGGCGAGCGGCACGAGCCGGTGGATCCGTCGCTCGAACACGGGGCCGATGAGTCCCGTCCCCTCGATTTCCACAGCCCCTATGGCTGCTCCAAGGGGGTGGCGGACCAGTATGTGCGCGACTATGCCCGGGTCTTCGGCCTGCCGACGGTGGTATTCCGCATGAGCTGCCTCTACGGCCCCCGCCAGTTCGGGACCGAGGATCAGGGCTGGGTCGCCCATTTCCTGATCTCCGCCATCACCGGGCGGCCGATCACCATCTATGGCGACGGATATCAGGTGCGCGACGTCCTCTATGTGGAGGACGCGGTCGACGCCTATGTCCGCGCCTGGCATAACATGGCGGCGGTCAGCGGGCGCATCTTCAATCTCGGCGGCGGGCCGGACAACAGCCTGAGCCTCAGGGAGCTTCTCGGCCATATCGGCCAGCTGCGCGGGGATGTGCCCGAAATCGTCCATGGCGACTGGCGGCCGGGCGACCAGCCCTGGTACATCTCCGACATCCGCGCCCTGAAGCACGCGCTTGAGTGGGAACCGCGCGTTCCTGTTGCGGAGGGACTCGCCCGCCTGCATGAATGGCTCGAGACCCGCTTCACGCCCGCCGCCCTTCCCACGAAGAGGGAGGTCGCGCTTTGAGGGTCGCGCTCGTCAATCCCCGCTGGACATTCGACGGCAGCATCTATTTCGGCTGCCGCGAGCCCCATCTGCCGTACGAGTTCGGCTGCGCGCGCGCGTTGCTCGAAGCCGGGGGACATGAGGCCACCATCATCGACGGGCATCTCTTCGATCTCGACGACGGGGACGTCGTGGCGGAGGTCCGCGCCTTCCGCCCGGACATGATCGTCATTACCACCGCGCCCACCTATCTGTTCTGGCGCTGCGCCCCGCCCGAGCTGCGGGTGCCGCGGCATCTCGCTTATCTCCTTCGGGACGAGGCGCCGCTCCTCGTCGCCGTGGGGCCGCACGGCTCCACCACCCCGGCCGCCGCCATGGCGAAGCTCCCGGTGGATGCGATCGTCATGGGCGAATGCGAGGAAACGCTCGCCCGTCTTGCGAGCGGGTCGTTCCATGATCTTCCCGGCCTCTGCTATCGCGATGGCGGCGAATTGCGCATCAATGGCGGGCCGCAGGCGACGGCGTTCAAGGATCTCCCCGTGATCCGCTGGCCCGCGGAATGGATCGCGCGCCACCATCATCACCATCACCGCTTCGATGCCGCGCCCGCGGGCCCCGGCGCGGAAGTGGAGGCGTCCCGCGGCTGTCCCTATCACTGCAGCTTCTGCGCCAAGGAGAATTTCCGCGACATCTATCGCCGCCGGCCGGCGGAGGTGGTGGCGGCGGAAGTCGAAGCCCTCGCCGCCCAGGGCGCGGAATATGTCTATTTCATCGACGAGATCTTCCTGCCCGATGCGCGGCTTCTGGAACTTCTCGTGGGGCTCGGCATCAGATTCGGGGTGCAGACCCGGATCGATCTCTGGAAGCCCGAGATGCTGGAGCTTCTGGGCCGCGCGGGTTGCGTGTCCATCGAAGCCGGGGTCGAAAGCCTCACGGCCGAGGGGCGGGCCGCCCTTCTCAAGCAGTGCCGCATGAGCACGGAGGATCTGGCCGACCGGCTCATCACCGCCAAGCGCCACGTGCCCTTCGTCCAGGCCAATCTCATCGAGACGGCCGACGACGACCCGGAGCTCATCGCCCGCTGGCGGGCGCGGCTGCAAGCCCATGGGGTTTGGGCCAACGATCCGGTGCCGCTCTTCCCCTATCCCGGCTCGCCGGACTATCGCCGCCTGTGGGGCCCGCCCGACGCGCAAGCCTGGGAGCGCGCGCTCGACTACTACCTCGACAGCTACAGCGACTACAGCGACATCCAGGACGCGCGGCCGCTCCGCCTCGCCGAGCTCGAGGGGGAGGGGCGCTGATGACGCCGCCCGCGCCCTTCCGGCTTCTGATGACAACGGACGCCGTGGGGGGCGTATGGACCTTCGCGACCACCCTGGCGCGCGGGCTAGCGGAGAGAGGCATCGAAGTGCTGCTGGTGTCCCAGGGCCCCGCTCCCGATGCGGAGCAGCAGGCGGAAGTCGCCGGCATCCCGGGTCTTCGCCTTGAGGTCACCGATCTCGCCCTCGAATGGATGGACAAGGACGGCCGTGACCGCCCCCGCGCGCGCGAAGTGCTGCGGGAGATCGAGACCGCCTGGCGCCCGGATCTCGTCCATCTCAACAGCTATCGCGAAGCGGGGATCGGCTGGGCCGCGCCCGTCCTGGTTACCGCCCATTCCTGCGTCGGCAGCTGGTGGCGCGCCTGCAGGGGAGATCCCGTCGCCGCCGAATGGGCGCGCTACATGAGCGCCGTCGTCGAAGGCATGGCGGCTGCGAAGATCGTCACCGCGCCCACCCGCGCCATGCTCGAATCCTTCACCCGGCTCTACGGCTATGACGGGCCTACGGCGGTGATCCCCAACGGGATCGAGCTCGCGCCCCCGGCGCGGGAGAGGCGGCCGTTCATCGCTGCCGCCGGACGGCTGTGGGACGAGGCCAAGAACATGGGCGTGCTCAACGATGTCGCGCCCGACATTCCCTGGCCCATCCATGCCCTGGGGCCGGTTCGCGGACCGAACGGCGCCGCCGCGGGCTTCCGCAACCTGGTGTTGCGCGGCAACCTGCCGCGGGCGGACTTCCTCGCGACCCTCGCCGAGGCGGAGGTGTTCGCGGCCCCCGCGCTTTATGAACCCTTCGGCCTTGCAGTGCTGGAAGCGGCGCGCTGCGGCGCGGCGCTCGTTCTCTCCGACATCCCGACCTTCCGCGAGCTATGGGAGGGCGCCGCCCTGTTCGTGCCGGCGCGCGAGCGCGGAGCCTGGCGCGACGCGCTCCTCCGCGTTGCCGGGAACCCTCTGCTGCGGCGTGAGTTACAGCAACAGGCCCAAGGCCGCGCCCGCCGCTACGGCAGCGAGCAGATGATCCGGACATATGCGGCGCATTACGCCGCGCTCTCCCTCAGGCCCCTTGCCGCAGCAAAGACCATGGAAGGGACGCAGTCATGAAATTCGTGTTCTTCTATCATTCGCTCGTCTCCTGCTGGAATCACGGCAATGCCCATTTCCTGCGCGGCGTGGCGCGCGAACTCCTGCGCCGCGGGCATGAGGTCCGGGTGCTCGAGCCCGCCGACGGCTGGAGCCGCAAGAATCTCGCGCGCCGCCACGGGCCGGAGGCGCTCACCCGCTATCGCGCCGCATATCCGGAACTGACGAGTGAAACCTACGAGCGCAATGCGCTCGATCTCGACATGCTGCTTGATGGCGCGGATGTGGTGCTGGTCCATGAATGGAACGATCCCCATCTCATCGAGGCCCTGGGCCGCAAGCGGGCGGAGACCGGGCGCTTCCGCCTGTTCTTTCACGACACCCACCATCGCGCGGTGAGCGCCGACGACGAGCTCGACAGCCTTGATCTTGCGGATTACGACGCCGTGCTCGTCTTCGGCGAGGTGCTGCGCGACCTCTATCTCCGGCGCGGTTGGGCGCGCCGGGTCCTCACCTGGCACGAGGCGGCGGATACCACGGTCTTCCGACACCGCGAGGATGCCGACGGGGAGGGGAGCGACGGCGACCTCGTCTGGATCGGCAACTGGGGCGATAACGAGCGGGCGCAGGAGCTGATGGAATTCCTCGTCGCGCCCGTCACGGAATGCGGGCTTGACGCCATGGTCTATGGCGTCCGCTACCCCCATGACGCCCGCCGCCAGCTGCGGCGCGCCGGGATCGATTACGGCGGCTGGCTGCCCAATCACGAGGCGCCCGAAGTCTTCTCCCGCTATCGCTTCACGATGCACGTGCCGCGCCGGCCCTACGCCCGGAGCCTGCCCGGAATCCCGACGATCCGCATGTTCGAGGCCCTGGCCTGCGGCATCCCGCTCATCTCCGCGCCGTGGGAGGATGCGGAAGGCCTGTTTCCGGATGACTGCTATCTCAAGGCCCGGGACGGGGCGGACATGGTCCGCCAGATCCGCCGCCTCATGAACGAGCCGGAGCTTGCGGCGAGCCTGCGCGACAAGGGCCTTGCCGCGATCGCGGCGCGCCACAGCTGCGCCCATCGCGTGGACGAGCTTTTCGAATTCATGGAGGCCATGAATTCCGGCCCCCAGATCACCCGTCCGATCGAGGTCGCCCTATGAAGATCGCCTTCTTCGGATCCTCGCTGGTCTCGTCCTACTGGAACGGCGCTGCAACCTATTACCGGGGAATCTTGCGCGCGCTCGCCGGGAACGGGCATCAGATCCGCTTCTTCGAGCCAGACGCCTTCGGCCGCCAGGAGCATCGCGACATCCCGGACCCCGACTGGGCGGAAGTGGTGATCTACAAGGCGACGGATGCGGGCTGGCGGGCCGCCTTGCGTCAGGCGCGGGACGCCGATCTCGTGGTCAAGGCGAGCGGCGTCGGCGTCTTCGACCGGGAGCTCGAGGCGGCGGTCCTCGCGGAACGGCGGCCGGGGCAGATGGTCCTGTTCTGGGACGTGGATGCGCCCGCAACCCTCGATCGCATCGCGCAGGATCCCAACGACCCCATGCGCTTCCTGATCCCCGGCTACGACATGATCCTGACCTATGGCGGCGGCCCCAGGGTGGTCGCGGCCTACGCCGCTCTGGGCGCGCGGCGCTGCGTCCCGATCTACAACGCGGTCGATACCCACACCCATTTCCCGGTCGCGCCCGATCCGCGCTTTGCGGGGGATCTCGGCTTCCTCGGCAACCGCCTGCCGGACCGGGAGGCGCGGGTCATGGAATTCTTCGTGCAACCGGCGACGCTCTGCCCCGACCGGCGCTTCCTCCTCGGCGGCGCGGGCTGGGAGCCGCAGCATCTTCCGGCCAACATCGCCGCCCTCGGCCATGTGGGGACGGCGGATCACAACGCCTTCAACTGCTCGCCGCTCGCCGTCCTCAACATCAACCGGGAGAGCATGGCCCGCTACGGCTTCTCGCCGGCGACCCGCATCTTCGAGGCGGCGGGGGCAGGGGCCTGCATCATCAGCGACGCCTGGGACGGGATCGACCAGTTCCTGGAGCCGGGACGGGAAATCCTCGTCGCCCGCAACGGCCTGGAGGTGGCGGAGATCCTTCGCGGTCTCACCCCCGAGCGGGCGCGGGAGATCGGCCGCGCCGCGCTCGCCCGGGTCCGCGCCTGCCATACCTACGAGCAGCGCGCCCGCGAGGTGGAGGCGGTGCTGGATGAAGCCCATGCAAACATGCGGGAGGCGGCGCAATGGGCCTGAAGATCGTCATCCTCGGGCTTTCCATCACCTCGTCCTGGGGCAACGGCCACGCGACCACCTACCGCGCGCTCGCCAAGGCGCTCGCCGCCCGGGGGCATGCGGTCACCTTCCTCGAGCGGGAACAGCCCTGGTACGCCGCAAACCGCGATCTCGCCCAGCCGCCCTATTGCACCGTCCATCTTTACGAGACGCTCGACGAGCTTTCCCGCCGCTTCGCGCAAGAGATCCGCACGGCCGATCTCGTGATCCTCGGGTCCTTCGTGCCCGACGGCGCGGCGGTCGGCGACTGGATCACGGGCGAAAGCGAAGGAGTCACCGCCTTCTACGACATCGACACGCCGGTCACCCTGAGCAAGCTCGCCGAAGGGGATTGCAACTACATCACGCCGCGCCTCATCCCGCGCTTCGATCTCTATCTCTCCTTCACCGGCGGACAGGCGCTCACGATCGTCGAGGATTTCTACGGCAGCCCGCGGGCGCGGGCGCTTTATTGCGCCGTCGATCCGGAGATCTATGCCCCCGTGGCGACGGAGCGGAGATGGCTCATGGGCTATCTCGGCACCTACAGCCTCGACCGCCAGCCGGCGCTGGAGCGCCTGATGATCGCCCCGGCGAGGGCCATGGACGACGCGCTTTTCGTGGTCGCCGGCGCGCAATATCCGGTGAACTTCCCGTGGCCCGCGAACGTGGAGCGGATCGAGCATGTGCCGCCACACGCCCATGCCCGCTTCTACAGCCGGCAGCGGACGACCCTGAACATCACCCGCGCCGACATGAAGCGCCTCGGCTGGTCGCCGAGCGTGCGGCTGTTCGAGGCCGCGGCCTGCGGCGTTCCCATCATCAGCGACCGGTGGGAGGGGATCGACGCCTTCTTCGATCCCGGCCGGGAGATCCTGATCGCGGAGGAGTCGGACGAAGTGGTGCGCCTTCTCCGCGAAACGCCCGACGAGGAGCTTGCAAAAATCGGCGCCGCCGCGCGCGCCCGGGTGCTTGCCATGCATACGGCCGATCACCGGGCGCGGGCGCTTGAAAGCTATTACGAAGAGGTAGTGACCCATGACTCGCAAATCGCCGAAGAAGCTTTCTGACAACCCGCCGGGCAAGGCCACCTTCAACGGCCGGAGCCGCGGCGATCCCGCGCCACGCAGCAAGCGCGTGGTGGTGACGGGCGGCGCCGGGTTCATCGGGTCCCATCTCTGCGATCTCATGCTGATGCAGGGGCATGAGGTGATCTGCATCGACAGCTTTCTTACGGGTTCGCGCAACAATGTGCGCCCGCTTTTGAGCCACCCCCGCTTCTCCCTGGTGCTGCAGGATGTGGCCGATCCCATCGAGATAGATGGGCCCATCGACCGCATCTACAATCTCGCCTGTCCGGCGTCCCCCGTGCATTACCAGAACGACCCGGTGCATACGTTGCTCACCTGCGTCCTCGGCGCGCGGCAGGTGCTGCAGCTCGCCCGCGCCAAGGGGGCGAGGGTGCTGCAGGCCTCCACCAGCGAGGTCTATGGCGACCCCCATGTGCATCCGCAGCCCGAAGGCTATCTCGGCAACGTCAATCCCATCGGCCCGCGCGCCTGCTACGACGAGGGCAAGCGCTGCGCCGAAACCCTGTTCTTCGACTATCACCGCCGCTACGGCGTCGAGATCAAGGTCGCCCGGATCTTCAACACCTACGGCCCGCGCATGGTGGAGCATGACGGCCGGGTGATCTCGAACTTCATCTCCCAGGCCCTGCGCGGCCAGCCCATCACCGTCTATGGCGACGGCAGCCAGACCCGCTCCTTCTGCTTCATCGACGACATGCTGGAAGGGCTCGTCCGCCTCATGGAAAGCGGCAGCCACATCACCGGGCCGCTCAATCTCGGCAATCCCCACGAGGTGCCGGTGCTGGAGATCGCCGAACTGGTGCGGCGGGCGACCAATTCCACGTCCAGGATCAATCTCCGCCCGCTGCCGCAGGACGATCCCAAGCGGCGGCGGCCGGTGATCGATCAGGCCCAGACGCTTCTCAACTGGCAGCCCTCGGTCCCCCTCGATCGGGGCATTGCCGAGACCGTCAATTATTTCAGGCTGCAGGTGCCCTGCGCCGTGCCCGCGCGCGCCCAGGCCGATCCGAAAATCGTCGCATCGGCAGGCTGAGCGCGGAGGCAGCGTCCCTTTTTGAATTTGTGCGCCGCCCGCCGCCGATGTTACATTTGGGCCTAATACAAAAGACCGAGGGATGGCTCAGACAATGCAGGTGCAACGCACGTTCTGGACCGGCGGGTCCGAATCCACTTTCTGGGTGCTGCGTATCCTTGACGAATCCGACTGGGCGATCGAACCCCATTACGTGATCGATCCCGAACGGTCCTCGGCGCGCCTTGAAATCCGCACCATGGAGCGCCTGCGCCGCTTGATCGAGGAGAGGCGGCCCGACTGGCGCGGGCGCATCCGCGACCTGGTGACGGTTCATCTGAACGACATCCCGGCTTCCCCCGAACTCACGGCCGCCTATGAGGAAGTGCGTAGCCAATGGTATCTGGGCCTCCAATATCTGTGGCTCGCCGAATATTGCAAGGCGGCCGATCTCGGCCCCATCGACCTTTGCGTCGGCAGCAACGGCCGCCTCGGCCAGACGCTGGAGCATGTGGTGGTGCGGAGCGAAGGCGATCTCGAGAACTACGAGCTCGGCCCCGGGGGCGACGCGCTCGCGCGGCTCTTCCGCTTCTTCCGCCTGCCGGTGATCCATGTGAACAAGGAGATCATGAACGCCGAGGCGCAGGCGCGCGGCTGGGGCGAGATCCTCGACCGCACCTGGTTCTGCCATCATCCGGTGATGAACCGCTATACCTGCGGCACCTGCCGGCCTTGCGTCTACATGATGGACTGGGGGGAGGGGTGCCGCCTCGACGCCGTGGGACACCTCCGCTACCACCTTCTGGAGCGCGGCAAAAGGGCGCTGCCGCCCGGCCTCAAGAACCGGCTGCGCAACTGGGCGGGGCCCGGCCTCCGGCGCTTCCTCCGCGCCTGAACGTTCAGCATTCCGTCAGATCGTCGGCCGCGGCGCGGCGGAGAACGCCCCGGCCCGTTCCCGCATGGGCTCAAGCACGCGCATGCCGAACGCTTCCTCCGCCAGATCGCGCATTTCGGGATCGAAAAGCGCGCGGAATTCGGGCTCGTCGGCGTAATGGCGCCAGCGCTCGGTCACCCGCATCGACGACGCACGGCCGTCGAACGCGAGGCCGTCAAAGGACGACCCGCCCAGACAGCGGGGAATCTGCTCCATTCCCGCGTCCGTGAAGGCAAGCCCGAGCTGCGCCGCGATTTCCTGCCGGTAAGCGCGGTCAGTGGCCCAGCGATTGTAGCTCACGGCAATGAGGTCCCTCGGCACGCCACGGCACCGCCCGAGAAAGGCGCGGGCATGCTGCTTCCAGATCCGCGCCGCCGCCACGGGCGTGACCGCAGTGAGGCCCGAACGCCTGCGGCTTGCGAAGAGATTGTAGGGATCGCGCAGGATCAGCACGTCGCGCCATCGCCCCCAGCCGCCGACATGTCGTTCAAGCGTCCCCTTGGCTTCGCGCCGGAAGAGCGGCTTCAGGAACACATCCTCATGACTGAACACGAGGTGATCGAGCGCTGCGGGATCGCCCGCCGCCGCACGGGCGAGGTCGAAGCCCGGATCGTTCGCGAGATGCACGGCGCCGTCGTCCATGGGGCGGGCGCTGAGGAAGGGGCTGATGCCCGGTTCGGTGCAGTTGAGGAAGCACCAGCGCCCCTGAAGCTGCCGCAGGATCCAGTGGATGAGGGCGTGATTGCCGCTCCGCGACATCCCCGTGATGCGCAGGACCCCTTTGTCGCACAAGTCCGTCATTGACCGCTCCCTCTGGTGCCGGGTTCGCCAATCCAGCTAACAGGAACGGGGCAAGTATTTGAACAAAAAAAGAATTCTGCTCCTGCTGCGGACGATAAACTTATCGGGAGCAGGTATTCGGAAACGCTCTCACGCGCGGAGGAAATGGCGGAGCTTGGGGCCGGCGAGACGGCGGAGATTGTCCTTCAGGCCCTTGGGCAGGGCGCGCTTGGTCTTTTCCAGCGTGTAGAAGCGGATCTTGCCGAGCGTTCCCATGCGGAAATACTGCTTGCGGTCCATGAGATAGACGCAAGGGCGGCAGGTGCCGCAGGCATAGCGGTTCATGACCGGCTTGTGGCAGAACCAGGTGTGGCGCAGCACGGGCATCCAGCCGCGCTCCTCGGCCATGCGGGTCATGGTCGGCTTGTCCGTATGGATAAGCGGCAGGCGGAGATAGCGGCAGAGGACGTATTCCGGGCTGTCTTCCTGCGGCAGGGCATAGTTTTCAAGTCGCCCCGGCACCCGCGCCACCCGCTCGCCGAACGCGAAGGCGAGGGCGGTGTTCGCCTCGGAGCAAAGGTCGATGGCGTCGATCCCGAAGGCCCGGCAGTAATTGGCGAGCCACAGATACTGCCCGCCCACATGGCGGTCCCGGCGCATGGCCTCGATCGCCGCCTCATGCTCCGGAAATTCGGGAATGCCGCTCACATGGGTCACCTTCACGTCGCGGATGCGGCCCCTGGCCTCGGGCCTGAGCTCCTCGATCCGGCGGCGGAGATTCTCCATGGTCCTGATCTCGATCCCGGCCGACGGGCGGGTGGGGTGGAAGACGTAGTGGGGTTCGATCACATGGTCGGATTCCTCGATGACCCGCAGGATCCAGACGGTGGAATCCCATCCCCCGGTCCAGAGGACCTTCTGAACCACCGGGCCATTGTCGTTGCTGCGCATGTTCTCGTCCATGATGCCCCGCGTCCCCCGCTCATATCACGAAAGAGCTAAGATCCTACGACAGATCGGGCGGTCCTGTCATGCCATAAGAGCTAGCCTTGTCGCTCCATCAGTCTAGTCATCATGGCCATATCGCACGAAATCCGGCGACCTGCCCAACATTGTTAATGCGGCATTAACGAAGCGCCGTTAGAAGGCGACCATGAAGCTCGATATCGCGACTCTTTTCATGACGCATGCGGCGGTCTCGCTGACGCTCGCGATATTGATGCTTGTGTTCTGGCATGGCCATCGCAGCATCCCCGGCCTCACCCAATGGACCCTGGGGTCGCTCCTTCTCGGCGGGCTGATCCTGGGGGCGACGCTGCGCGGCGTGGCGCCGGACTGGATCTCGGTGGTGCTCGCCAATTGCGCGGGCGTCCTGAGCCTTGCCGCCTTCTGGAACGGCATCCGCCTGTTCAACGGCCGCAAGGCGCGCTGGGGCATACCGGCCCTGGTCACCGCGGCGGCGGCCGCCTTTCTCGTCTGGTTCACCTATGTGACGAACGATGTGCTCATCCGCATCGTGGTGATGTCCGCGATCCTGTCCGTCGGCTGCATCGCCTGCGCGGTGGAGCTTCTGCGCGACGACAGCCGCAAGTTCCGGGTGATGGCCATCCCGTCCGCCATCATCTTCCTGGTGGTCGCAGGCACCCTGGCGCTTCGCTCGTTCTCCACCTGGCTCGCGCCCCCGGCGGCGGATCTGTTCGCCAACACGCCGGTCCAGAGCATTCATTTCCTGGTGTCGCTCCTCGCCAACATCCTGATGGTGGTGTCCCTCCTCATGATGTCGGCGGAGCGCCTGCAGTGGGAGGTCGAGGAACGGAACCGGGAGCTCGCCGCGGCGCGCGATGCGGCGGAGCAGGCGAGCCGGGCGAAGTCCGAATTCCTCGCCAACATGAGCCACGAGCTCAGGACTCCCCTGAACGCCATCATCGGCTTCTCAGACGTGCAGCGGCGGGAGATCTTCGGCCCCATGGGCCATCCGCGCTACCGCGAATATGCGGCGGACATCCACGCCTCGGGCAGCCATCTCCTCGACGTCATCACCACCATCCTCGACATCTCCAAGGCCGAGGCGGGGAAGCTCGAAATCGCGCCCGCGATCATCGATCCGCGCCAGCCGGTGGAGGTGGCGCTCACCCTCATCCGCAGCGCCGCCGACGGCAAGGGCGTGAAGCTCACGAGCGCCATCGCCGACGACCTGCGGGAAATCCGCGCCGATCCCCAGGCGCTGAAGCAGATCCTCCTCAACCTGCTGTCAAACGCCGTCAAGTTCACGAGCGCGGGCGGCATGGTGCATCTCACCCTCGACCGCGAGCCCGACGGCGCCGCCCGCTTCGTGGTGAAGGACAACGGCATCGGCATCCCGCCCGAGGACATCCCGCGCGTCATGAAGCGCTTCGAGCAGGCGACCCACGGCTACACCCGCCGCACCGCCGGCGGCACCGGCCTTGGGCTCCCCCTCGTCGACTCCCTCGTGCAACTCCACGCCGGAAAGCTCGAAATCACCAGCGAGCCGGGGGTGGGGACAGAGGTGACGGTGCGGTTGCCAGGCTAGGCTCAGCTTCACAGGCGACTCCCAGTCCCGGCAACCTCAGTGATTACGCGCACCGCCTGCCAGAGTTCGTGGATCTGAAAACGAAGGATGTCCACTTCGGCGAACGCATGCTTGTGAAAGAGATGATGGTTCGGGCGCGAGATGTGGTAGTTGCAGGCCAGATACAGGCGATGCTGAATATCGATGAGATTCGTCAAACGCACGGCCGCGGCTTCCACATAGAGGTTTTGGTGGTTGATCCGGTCAGGTTCAAAGCCGATATTCACGTTCCCGGTGGTGCGGTAGCGTTCCAGATGAACGGTGTGCCCGGCTTTGGATGGAAAAATCTCCGGATGGCTTCTCAACAATTCGCGGATCGCCTCACGCACGACGCTCATAGCCTCACCTCTCTACACTGCATCAATGAGACAGCATGACTTAGACTGCGAGTTGCTTCATCGCATGATGAAATAACCGGTTACATAGCCGGATTTCCTAAACGGTTTTCGACTTTCTACCAGAATACAACTTCAGGATGAGGTCGTCCGGTCCCCTCACAGGGGTAATACAAAGGTCCTTGCGGATCGCATAAATCAAAGCGGTGAAGTACTGATTCTGGACGGTTGTCGAGTAGTGAGGTGCGGCTAGGTAATCTATAAACGACTGCAAAGCGGTGAGAACCTCAGCGCTAGCCACGAGATTCACATCATTCGCTGCTTTGGCGAAGCTGACACCATTTCGAGGATTGTCAGCAAGATCATTGATGCTCGCCAACAACGCGTCATATCGCGCGAGCTTCAATCTCCGCCAATCGGCTTCTCGTTCCTTCTTCTTGGTGAGAAAAAAGATCAGAGCGCTGGTAAACAGACTCGCAGCTGCGCCTATGATGGCGACGATGACGGCGGTGTCCATGCCGAGATATACCGGAGCAAGTTAGGTTTCGCTTTCAACTAAATCTTCTCGTTATTCAATACTACCCGAGAGAAATTTATAAAATAACTTTAAGGCCTGTATACTTTGGTCGTGAAGTCACCGACCACCTAGCAAGGGCTCTGAAGGTATGGGAGAGGAACGCAAATGAATGATGAGAACTTTGAGCAGCCTCCTTGCGGGTCGATCCCCGTAGAAATCATTGTGAGCGCGTATGCTGACGTAATTCGTGATTTAATGAGAGCCGTCAGCGCTGGTGACCGCAACTGGACTCTCTATCAAGCAGCCACACGAATGAAAGAGGTTGCTGAGCTTTTACAACAAAGTCCCGATCCAATTATTTGGCCACGCATATTCTACGCTGCAGTGGAGGAGATTCAGAACTCCATTCCGGATGATCCGTACCATCACCCCTATATTCACGCTGCCAAGCGGGGGACAAAATATCTCGTAGAGATATCTGCCACCGACAGCGCGGCGGGAGGGCGTGCTGCACAACGACTTAAGGAGTTTCGAACCGCGATCCGTCGGTGCGAGTAGGCGCGGCAGAAGGTATTTAACTTCAGTGTTGCCGATAGTTTCACCGCCGTCTTAACTCACGGCAACATGAGGGCGAATACGCTGCCCTCGATCTACAACTCTTCCGACCTGTGCAGGCTCCGAATGCATCGGCTGGACTAACAGCCGAGATCCCAAGTTTCTAGTACTGGCTGCGCCTGGATATGGCGGAAGAGGTG
>CAZDSS010000064.1:0-15356 GCA_964508185.1 uncultured Sphingomonadales bacterium | reverse complement strand
TCCCGGCGCGTTACGAGAACAAGCGCGTGTGGTGGGACAACGAGCTCATCAAGGGCTGGGCTGCGGAGGTGGCGCTTGATGAATACAACCGCACCGTCATGCTCTATTGGCAGCGCGTGGGCGATCCCAATCTCTATCTCTACGAGATGATCCAGCTGTCGGACGACGGCAAGAATCGCTGCCGCACCTGGCACTGGATCCGGAACGGCCTGCTTGAGACCCGCACCGCCATCCAGGAAACGCTCGTGACCCGCGACTGGAAGTCGCTGGACAAGTAACAGCGCCCGGAAAGAGCGATCCCTGCATTGCCGGCCCGCCGCCATGGATGCGGCGCGGCCGGCATTCGCGTGGCGGCGGCGCACCCGCCCCCGGATGGACGGGAAGCGCGCTTTCATGCAACCATGGGCGGGAAATCCTCATTCCTCGGGAGAACACGAGATGGCCGATATCCAGAACATCCCCCTCAAGACCATCGACGGCGGCGAGGCGCGTCTTGCCGACTACGGCTTCAAGCTGGCGCTCGTCGTGAACGTCGCCTCCAAATGCGGCCTCACCCCGCAATATGCGGCGCTGCAGGCGCTCCATGACCGGTTCCGCGACCGCGGCTTCGCCGTGCTCGGATTCCCGGCCAACGACTTTGCCGGGCAGGAGCCGGGGACGGATGCGGAGATCAAGCAGTTCTGCGAACTGAGCTACAACGTCACCTTCCCCATGTTCTCCAAGATCGCGGTGACGGGGGAGGGGCAGCATCCGCTCTATGCCGCGCTCACGGCGGCGCGGCCCGAGGCGGAGGCGAAGCCCGGCACGGATTTCCGCGCCAAGCTTCGGGAATTCGGGATCGAGCCCAATCCCGCGCCGGGAATCCTATGGAATTTCGAGAAATTTCTCGTCAACGGCGACGGCGATGTGGTCGCCCGCTTCGCGCCGGACGTGGCGCCCGATGATCCGATCATCGTCACGCGCATCGAGCGGGAACTGGCCGCCCGTTGAGCAGGCCTCGCCGCGGCCCCGGATCGCGCGGGATCACGGGGCCGCCGGTCGCGCGGGTCAGAGCCCGGCGCCCCAGGAAAGCTCCAGCCGCAGGCCCGCGACGAAGGCATCGTCGCGCCCGGGGACAAGGCCGGGATTGATCACGTACTGAAGGTCCGGCTGGATCGCGAGATATTCGGTGATCTCGGCGCGGTAGGTGAGTTCGATCGCAATCTCCCGCCGCTTCAGCGCCTCGAGACGGCGCAAGGGCCCGCTCGCCTCCGCCATGCCCACCGCAAGGCCGAGCTTGTCCTCGGGCCGTGCGGGAAGGGCGCCCGTATAGACGCCGCCCAGGGCGAATGAATGCCTGAACTCGTTGAAGCGGGCGCTCGCCCAGCCCGCCCGGGCGAACAGAGCGAGGCCGCGGCGTGGGTCATCAGGGTCCGCATAGACCTCCGCCTCGGCGAGGGCATAGAGGCCATCGTTGCCGCGGCTGTCGATGCCGGCGCCGATTTCTTCAAAGCGCGCCGTATAGCGCCAGTAGCCGACCGCCGCACGGAATCCGTCCCCCGCATATTCCGCTTCGCCGACCAGAAGCGCGCCGTCGCCGTCCCTGAGCTTCACGGCCGTCCGCTTCGGATGATCGGGGTCGCCCGGAACGCCGTCCAGAACCGCGGCGCGGAGGGTGACGCTGTCTGTCAACCTTGCGGCAGCGCGCAGGGTGAGGGCCGTATAGGGGAAGACGGAGGGGCCGTTCAAGCCGCTCTCGAGGAATGTGGTGCTCATCTCGAACGCGCCATTGAGGAACAGTTCCGCCGTCTCCACGGCATCGAATTCGCTCGAAAGCTCATAGAGCCCCACGAGGATGGAGGCGCGGTCGTCGAGGAAGCGCTGCTCCGCCCAGGCCTCGAACAGGCGCGCCGCCCGCACGTCGGCCTCGATGTTGGAAACTTCAAGGCCCGCGCCCACGAGGTCTTCCGCAAAGCCCTTGCCGTTGTTGTAAAGGCCTGAGATGAAGAAGGTCGCGCCCTTCCAGCCGAAGGCGCGCTCCCCCTCCAGCTCGAGGCCCAGTTCCAGATTGTCGAGATAACGGGTGCCGGTCTCAACGCCGCCATGGAGATTGGACAAGAGATCGGCCGTATAAGCCGCCTCGAACCGGATGGCGCTTTCTTCCTCGGCCCGGGCGCCCGCGCCGACGGCGGCGGCAAGCAGGGTGGCGAGGGCGGTGGCCCGGCGCAGACTGGTGAACATGACGGCGATCTCCCGGAAGCTGTCGAACTAACTCGTAATAAAGTAAGGACGACATAATGTTGTGCGGGAGAGGCGTCAACCGAATTCCGCAAATTCTGCTTTATATGTTATGTTATAACATATTGATTTCTGTGGATTTTTGAAAGCGAGGCGGTGCCCCCAAACCGGCCAGGGGGCGTTCAACGGATCGTGAAAGCGGCAGCCGGGGAGGGGTGCGGCGTCAGTTCCGCGCGCGGGCTTCCGTGCGCGCATCCGCTCTCGGCGCGGGCTCGTTCAGCACCTTTCTGACCGCCTGGGCGAGATCGTGGCGGGTGAAGGGCTTGTGCAGGAGCTGCACGTCGGCGGCGAGACGGCCGTCCTGCATTATGGCGGTGCGGGCATAGCCGGTGGTGAACAGCACCCGGATGCCGGGCTTGCGCTTGCGCGCCGCATCGGCAATGTCGCGGCCGTTCATGGTGCCGGGCAGGATCACGTCGGTGAGCAGCAAATCGATGCGGTCGAGGTCGTGGTCCAGCGCCTGCTGCCCGTCCCCCGCCTCGATCACGCCGTAGCCCAGTTCCCGCAACACCTCCGCCGCATAGCGCCGCACCTCTGGGTCGTCCTCCACCAACAGGATGGTCTCGGTGCCGCCGCGCGGCTGGACGCCCTCATCCGCCGAGGGCAGATCGGCGGCGAGTTCCTCCTCCGCCGCCATGTGGCGGGGCAGGAGAATGCGGATGGTGGTGCCCCGGCCTTCGGCGGTGTCGAGCTCGATATGCCCGCCGCTCTGCTTGACGAAGCCGTAGACCTGGCTCAGGCCGAGGCCCGTGCCCTGGCCCTGGGGCTTGGTGGTGAAGAACGGGTCGAAGGCCTTTTCCGCCACCTCCGGCGGCATGCCGGTGCCGCGGTCGCGCACGGCGAGCATCACGTAGTCCCCGGGCGGCGTGTCGTCGAGGGTGCGGAGCTTCCGCGCGCCCTCGGCCACCTGCATGTTCGCCGTCTCGATGGTGAGGCGTCCGCCGTTGGGCATGGCGTCCCGGGCATTGACCGCGAGGTTGATGATGACGTTCTCGAGCTGCGTGGCGTCGGCCTGAACGCGCCACAGCCCGTCCTGCAGCACGGTTTCCACGTCGATGTTGGCGCCGAGCGATTGCTGCAGCAGGTAGGAGATGTCGGTAATCAGCTTGTTGAGGTCGATGGGGCGCGGCTTCAGCGGCTGGCGGCGGGAAAAGGCCAGGAGATGCTGGGTGAGTCTTGCCGCCCGGTCGACGCCGAGGCGCGCCCGCTCGGCATAGCTTCTGAGCCTGCTCTCCTCTGGCGGCAGCCGGCGGTGCAGCGCCTCCACATTGCCGCCGATGGCGGTGAGCAGATTGTTGAAATCGTGGGCGATGCCGCCGGTGAGACGCCCGAGGGCCTCCATCTTCAGCGCCTGGCGCAGCTGATCCTCCGTCGCCTCGCGCCGCGCCACCTCGGCCCGCAGTTCCGCATAGGCGCGCGCTTCCTGCCGGGCGCGGCGGATGGAGTGGACCGTGAGCAGTATGAGGCCGAGGGTCGCGGGGAAGCCGAACAGGAAATAGGTGGAGACGTCCCGCAACCAGGCGGCGCGGATGTCCTGCACGGCGATGCCCGCGGCGACATAGAGCGGATAGCCTTCGAGCCGGCGGTAGCTGATCAGCCGTTCCATCCCGTCCCGGTAGGAGTTGCTGCGAACGATCCCCTCTTCGGGCGAGGCTGCCATCGCGCTCATGAACACGCTTGTGGCAGGCAGCTTCCGGAAATCCGCGGGCGGGGGCGGGTAATGGGCAAGGATCGTCCCGTCATCGCGGATGAGCGCGGCGCCGAAGCGCGGCGTCTCGCCGAGGCGGGGATAGAAGCTGGTGAAATAGTCGGGTGAAACCGAGACCGCGATGACGCCCGCAAACTCCCCGTCATCGGTGAACCGACCGATGCTCATCTGGATGAAGGACTGGTCGACGTAGCGGCCGCGCAGAACTTCGCTGATGAAGATGCGTCCCGGCTGCGGATCGGCGCGGTGGGTGCGGAAATAGGTCCGGTCCGAGAGGTCGAGATTCTGGGGCGTCGGATGGGCGCTTGCGACCACCAGGGGAATGCCGTTGCGGTCGAGCACCCAGACCTCTGTCAGCTGGGCGACGGAAAGGCTGAGATTGACGAGCGTCTCGTGAAGCTCGCGTTCGTTCCGGCGGATCTCGTCGTCGCTCATGCCTTCGAGCATCTGGGCCACATGCTCGATGATGAGGCCGTTGGTCACGAACGCCTTCGCCGCCTGCTGATGAATGAGGTTCACCGTGCGGTCGAGCCGCGCGCGGGCAATCTTGAAATGGTTTTCGTAGGCGACCCCGATGATCAGGAGGAACAGAAGGGTGGGGACGATGCAGAGCGCGATCAGCAAGGCCCGCAACGGGCCGATCGAGATCTTCTCCCGGGATTCGGCGGTCAAGCTCCCCATGAAAGCAATGCTTTCCATTTTCGGGAGCGGGTGGCAAGCGAAATCTCGCGGTCAGCGTGTCTGGAAATCCCGCGCGAGATGCTTCTTGACCTGTTCCACCAGCTGTTGCTCGCCCTGATCCCGGGGGCCCGCCGACCGCGCTTCAATCAGGATGCGCGCGAACTCCGCCTCCGAATAGCCGAGCACCCGGGCCGCCCGCTTCAGGTCCTGAAGCGCCCGGCTCGTTCCCTCGCCGCCACCGCCGGCCTCATGCCGTCCGGCTTCCATGAAGTCTCTCCCTGCCGACCGCGCAATGCGTGTTCAACGCAGGAATTCCGCGCCCGGTTCCCGAGGGCCCCGCAGATCGGGGGCCGGTCACGAACTCCCGGGGTCAGTCGTCCTCCCACTGGCTCTGATGGCGATCAGACATTTCAACAGATGGAGGCAGAAAATGGAAGAGATTGGTTTGGAGACATTCTGGAAGCGCCTGCTAAAGGCCCTCCAGGAATGGACCGAAGGCAAGGCAGATCCGAGGCACGCGGAAAACGCCCGTCAGCTCATGGAAGCATTGGATCTGCAAGAGATCTGGGGCGGGCTCGGGCACCAGGACCAGCTTGATGCGGAATCCCGGATCAACAGAGCCCTGCAGAGCTTCAAGGGCGCCAGCAGGAAAACGCTTCAGCCTGTCGAGAAGCTGATCGAGCTCCTGAAGAGCTGGAAGGACAGGAAGCCGGCAAAGCAGGAGACAAAGAAGGAAACGAAGCCGGAAACAAAGCCGGAAAAGTCGAAAAAGCAGGAGAAAGGCAAGGAGGACAAGAAAGCCGATCCACGGTCCGATTTTGCGCAGATCTTCCTGCTGCTATCCTACTACGACGCGATCTATGACCTGCTGACAAGCAGGCTTCATCGTCTGGACCCGGTGATCGGCGACGCCGGCTGCCAATGGCGCGTGCCGTTCGTTCTTGATCTGCACGACTACCTGAAATCGAAGCTTGAGTCTTCCTGGGACGGTGTTCGCGAAGCTCTCTCTGCGTACGAGGACATCCGCACAGGCTGGTCCTGCTCAAGAATATTGCGCGTCCTCAGCTACATGGTGAAGGAGAATGCGAGTGAGGAAGAAAAGAAAAATGTGGAGGAACTTGAAAAATACCTGTCTTCCGTAAAAGGAAGGATTGATGGGTGTTTCAAGTTCCGGAAGCTTGTAGCAGAGGTCGAAGAGTTCATCCTGGAATTCGAAAAAGAGGTTGTTGGAACCGAAGTCGAGAGCAAGGAAAAGGGCAAGGAAAAAGGGGAGGAAATAGAGGAGGAGAAGAAGGAAGAGGTCGAGGAGAAGAAGGAAGGCGAAAAGCGAGACAAGGGGAAAAAGAAGAAGGGCGGCAAGCAGAAAGAGAAGAAGGACGACAAGCCCCCGTATGCCGATTACCTGCATCTGTGCAAGATCTTTACTGCCAACCGTGTGCGCAAGATGGATGTGTTCGGGCTCTCGGGCATTCAGGAAGAGCTTGACCTGCCTTTCGGCAAGAATCCGGCCGGGAGGATGGCGACCCGCCTCGCCGACTACTCGCTCCAGTACATGCTCCATGTCCTGAACGAGGTGGCGAAAAAGGACAAGGAAAAGTTCCATCTGGAGAAGGGCGAAACCTTCCTATCAGAGGCGACCTGCAAGCTGCTGAAAAAGGAAAACCTGTTCAAGACGGCGCAGCACGGCGCCAGTTTCCTCACTCACGTGTTCTATGGTCCGCTGAAGGGCATCCTTGCCTATCAATGGCACCGCGGTCAGCCCATCATCATCGACCTGCGCCGGCTCGTGTGCGGCAAGGAGGAGGGGTCCGGGGAGCTGAAGTACAAGTTCAACGGCGGCGCCGTGCTGTTATTCGCGCCGGATACAAGCTCGCGCGGATTTACTCTGGTTCCCGAGCCCGACGAGCGCCAGATGCGGCAGGTCGGCATGTGCATCGAATGCTACAGCATCCTCAGGATCGTCGGTCCCAGGCCGCGCGATGAGGACCTGGGCTTCTTTGACCCCAATTGGAACAGCTACCTCGCGCACATCACAAAGAAATGCTCCATCGAAAGCCTCATCCTCTGCGCCGCCGCGACCCACTCCGAGCTGCCTCAGAACATCAGCAAGCAAGGAAGTGGGAAATATGAAAGGGATGAACTCGAAAAGGCGGTCGAGGCGCTTTACCGGGAGGTGTACCCGTTGCATCTGATGAAGCTGCGAGAGTGTCTCACGGATCTCCCCATCCCTCTCGTCGGTGCACGGATGCCGGACTGGAACCTGGTGACGGAGCGGTACATCCTCAAGGCGCTCATGACCATGAAGTTCGGTCTGAGGACGACGGAGTACAAGAAATACACGAACAAGGAACGGACGAGGGCCTTGCGTATTGACCAGTCCGTGCCCTTCGCTCCGATCCACATCTATGGCTGCACGTACGAAATCAAGCTTAAGGAGATGGCGGCGTTCAAGAAGGAACATGGCCTGCTGGGCGATGAAACCGAGAAGGAGCTCGCCGACAAGCGCGAGATCCTTGACGAGAAATGCACCGAGAAGGAAGACTGATCGCCGAACCGGGTTGAACGAGCCGCGGGAGCCCAGCCTCCCGCGGCTTTTTTTGTCAGCGGTGGATGGCGTGGCCGAGGGCGTGGAGGGCGGCCTCGTGGAAGGCTTCGCCCAAGGTGGGATGGGCATGGATCATGCCGGCCACGTCCGCGAGCACTGCGGCCATCTCGATGGCGCTCACGAACGCGCCGGAAAGTTCCGACACGTGCGCGCCCACGGCCTGAATGCCGAGGATGCGGTGGTTGTCGCGCCGGGCGACCACGCGGACGAAGCCGCCGTCGTCCCCCGCCTCCATGGTGAGCGCCCGGCCGTTGGCGGCGAAGGGGAAGATGCCGGTGATGACATCCATCCCTTGTGCCGCCGCATCGTCGGGCGACAGGCCGACGCTCACGATCTCGGGCTCGGTGAAGCAGATGGCGGGGATCGCCGCGGGATCGAAGGCGCGGCGCTTGCCAGCGATGATCTCCGCCACCATCTCGCCCTGGGCGGAGGCCTTGTGCGCCAGCATGGGCTCGCCCACGAGGTCGCCAATGGCATAGATCCCGCGCATCGCGGTGCGGCACTGGCCGTCAACGGGAATGAAGCCGCGCTCCGGATCGATCCCCATGTTCTCGAACCCCCAGCCCGCAAGCCGCGGCCGGCGGCCGACGGTGACCAGCACCTTGTCCGCCGGGATCGCCGTCGCGCCCGCGGCGGTCTCGATCCTGAGCTTGCCGTCGCCGAAGCCCCTGGCCCGGGCGCCGAGATGAAGGGCGACGCCATGCCGCTCCAGCCATTTCTGGACGGGATCCGTGAGCCTGGCGTCATAGAGCGGCAGGATCCGCTCCTCGGCCTCGATCACCGTGACCTTGACGCCCATCCTGGCGAAGGCGATCCCGAGCTCGAGCCCGATATAGCCCGCACCCACGACCGCGAGGCTCGCGGGCAGTTCGGCGAGCGACAGCGCTTCGGCCGAGGACAATATGTCGCCGCCGAAGGGAAGGTCGGGGAGCGCCACGGGCTCCGACCCGGTGGCGAGGATCACGTTTTCGGCACGGATGCGGATCTCGCCCTCGGGCCCTGCGACGTCGCAGGACTTGCCGTCCCGGAAGGTCGCCCAGCCCTGGACCACGCGCACCTTCGCCCGCTTGAGGAGCGATGCGACGCCCGCATTGAGCTTGTCCACGATGCCGTCCTTCCAGGCGACTGCGCCCCTGATGTCGAAGACGGGCGGCGCGGGAAGGGAGATGCCCATGGCCGCCGCTTCCGCATGCCGCCGCATGTCGTGGAGGCGGGTTGCCGCGTGGATGAGCGCCTTGGAAGGGATGCAGCCGCGAATGAGGCAGGTGCCGCCGAGGCGGTCCGCCTCCACGAGCACCGTATCGAGCCCCAGCTGCCCGGCGCGGATCGCCGCCACATAGCCGCCGGGGCCGCCGCCCACCACGAGAACATGCGTCTTGATCTCTTCCGTCATCACGGATCCATGAAGATGGTTGCGGGGTTTTCAAGCAATGTCTTGATGCGCTGGATGAACCGGGCGGCGTCCCAGCCATCCACGACGCGATGGTCGAAGGAGGACGACAGATTCATCATCTTGCGGGCGACCACCTGACCGTCGCGGATCATGGGCCGCTCCACGATCCGGTTGACGCCGATGATGGCGACCTCGGGATGGTTGATGACGGGGGTGGAGACGATGCCGCCCAGGGGCCCGAGGCTGGTGATGGTGATGGTGGAGCCCGTGAGCTCCTCCCGACTGGCGCGGCCCGCGCGGGCGTTGTCCGCGACCCGCGCCACCGCCTCCGCCGCCGCCCAGAGATCGAGCGCCTCCGCATGGCGGATCACCGGCACCATGAGGCCGTTGTCCGTCTGGGTCGCGATCCCCACATGAAGGGCGCGGTGGCGGCGGATGACGCCCGCCTCGTCATCGAAGCGGGCATTGATCTGGGGGAAGTCCGGCAGGGTCCGGGCGAGCGCCAGGATGAGGAAGGGAAGGATGGTAAGGCGCGGCCGCTCCTCGCCCTTCGTTGCATTGAGGTGGGCGCGCAGCTCCTCGAGCGCCGTCACGTCCACTTCCTCCACATAGGCGAAATGGGGAATGCGCTGCTTGGACGTCTGCATGCGCTCGGCGATGCGGCGGCGGAGGCCGATGACGGGGATTTCCTCCACCTCGTCGGGCGCCGCCTGCGAAGGCCGGCGCGGCGTCGCGCCTCCCGCCACATGATGGTCGAGATCGTCATGGGTGATGCGGCCGCCGGGACCGGTGCCGCGCACATGGCGCAGATCAATCCCCATCTCCCGCGCACGCCTGCGCACGGCGGGGGAGGCCGCGGGACGCGCGCCGGGGGCCGGGCGTTGCTGCGCCGCACCGCCAGCGGCAGGCTGCGGCTTCGGCGCGGGTGCGGCCGGCTCGGGCTCCGGTTCGGGCGCAGTTGCAGGCTCGGGCTCCGGCTCCGGGTCGGGCGCCGCCTTCTGCTGCGCCATGGCTGCTTTCGCCGCATCCTCGTCGGTCTCGAGCACCACGAGGGCGCTGCCAACGGGCATCATGTCGCCCGCCTTGCCGTTGATCTCGATCACCGTGCCCGAGACGGGGGAGGGCAGCTCCACCGTCGCCTTGTCGGTCATGACATCGACGAGATTGTCGTCTTCCTCCACCCGGTCGCCCACCTTCACATGCCAAGCGGCGATTTCCGCCTCGGCGATGCCTTCGCCCACATCGGGCAACTTGAAGACGAAGCGCGCCATCTCAGTCCTCCATCACCTTGCGCAGGGCGTCGGCGACGCGGCGGGGGCCGGGGAAATATTCCCATTCAAGGGCGTGGGGGTAGGGGGTATCCCAGCCCGTCACCCGCCGGATGGGGGCCTCGAGCTGGTAGAAGCAATATTCCTGCACCAGCGCCGCAAGCTCCGCCCCGAAGCCCGAGGTGCGCGTCGCCTCATGGACGATGACGCAGCGCCCGGTCTTCATCACCGATTCCACGATGCAGTCGATGTCGAGGGGCGACAAGCTCCTGAGGTCGATCACCTCCGCATCCACCGCGCATTCCTCGACGGCGGCGAGGGACACATGCACCATGGTGCCGTAGGCGAGAACCGTGGCGTCCCGACCCTCGCGCACGATCTCCGCCTTGCCGAGGGGGATGGTGTAGTAGCCTTCGGGCACCTCGCTCTTGGGATGGCTCGCCCAGGACCTGACCGGCCGGTCGTGATAGCCGTCGAACGGGCCGTTATAGAGCCGCTTGGGCTCGAAGAAGATCACCGGGTCGTCATCCTCGATGGCCGCGATCAGCAGGCCCTTGGCGTCATGGGGGTTCGACGGCATGACGGACTTCAGCCCGCAGACATGGGTGAAGATCCCCTCGGGGCTCTGGCTGTGGGTCTGGCCGCCATAAATGCCGCCGCCGCAGGGCGCGCGCACGGTCATGGGCGCGTAATATTCCCCGGCCGAGCGGTAGCGGAGCCGCGCCGCTTCGGAAACCAGCTGGTCGAAGCCGGGATAGATGTAGTCGGCGAACTGCATCTCCGCCACGGGGCGCAGGCCATAGACGCCCATGCCGATGGCGGTGGCGATGATGCCGCCTTCGGAAATCGGCGTATCGAATACCCGGGTCGCGCCGTATTTCCGCTGCAGGCCCTCGGTCGCGCGGAACACGCCGCCGAAAAAGCCCACGTCCTGGCCCATGATCACCACATCGGGATCCCGTTCCAGCATGAGATCCAGGGCGGAATTGATGGCCTGAATCATGTTCATGGTCGGCATGGCTGAAAGATCCCCCTCAATACCCCAGTTCCTGCCGCTGGCGGCGCAGGTTCCAGGGCATTTCCTTGTAGACGTCCTCGAACATGCTGGCGGGGCTCGGCTTCTCCCCGCTGATGAGGGTGCCGCAGCTTTCCGCCTCGCGCTGGGCGGCGCGCACCTCGTCGGTCAGCATGGCCGTCATCTGCACGTGACGCTCTTCGGACCAGTGGCCGGCTTTCACCAGATGGACCTTGAGCCGCTCGATGGGATCGCCGAGCGGCCAGGCCCTGGCCTCATCCTTCGGGCGGTAGCGGCTCGGGTCGTCGCTCGTCGAATGGGCGTCGGCCCGGTAGGTCACATGCTCGATGATGGTGGCGCCGAATCCGCGCCGCGCCCGTTCCGCAGCCCATCGGGTGACGGCGTAGACGGCGAGGAAGTCGTTGCCGTCCACCCGCAGGCCGGGCAGGCCGTAGCCGATGGCGCGGGCGGCGAAGGTGGTCTGCTCGCCCCCGGCGATCGCATGGTAGGAGGATATGGCCCACTGGTTGTTGACGATGTTGAGGATCACCGGCGCGCGATAGACGGCGGCGAAGGTCGCGGCATGGTGGAAGTCGCCTTCGGCGGTGGCGCCTTCGCCGATCCAGCTTGCGGCGATGCGGTCGTCCCCCCTGATGGCGGCGGCCATGGCCCAGCCCACGGCCTGGGGGAACTGGGTGCCGAGATTGCCGGAAATGGTGAAGAAGGACGCTTCCCGGCTCGAATACATGATCGGAAGCTGACGGCCCTTCAGCCGGTCGCGGGCATTGGAATAAACCTGGTTCATCATGTCCACGAGCGACCAGTTGCGGGCGATCAGCAGGCCCTGCTGGCGGTAGCTCGGGAACAGCATGTCGTCGGGGCGGAGCGCCAGGGCCTGGGCGACGGCGATCGCCTCTTCGCCCGTGCATTTCATGTAGAACGAGGTCTTGCCCTGGCGCTGCGCGCGGTACAGGCGGTCGTCATAGATGCGGGTGAGCTGCATGGCGCGAAGCCCCTTCCGCATCAGTTCAGGGTCAAGCCCTGGATCCCAGGGGCCGACCGCATTGCCGTCGTCGTCCAGCACCCGGATCATGCCGTAGGCATGGTCGCGGATCTCGTCCGCCGGAACGTCCACCGGCGGCTTCGGCAGCGCGCCCGCAGGCGGAATCTTCAAATGGCTGAAATCCGGCTCCCCGCCGGGCCGCGCCGGGGGCTCCGGCACGTGGAGGCGGGGGCGGGGCGAAGAATGTTCGCTGTGATCGTTCATGGCTTCCTCTTGCAAAGCGCAGCGGTTTCGTCACGCGCTCATGCGATGGATGAAATTCTCGGTCGTTCGGTCCGCGGCCCGGCCTTGAGGCGACTGAGCGCCATCTCGTCGGCGATCCGATTGGTGGGCCGCCCCGTCCGCGCGGCGCGGTCGAATATCTCCGCGAGAGTGTCGAAGATGCCCTCTATCTTCCGCGCCGCCATGTCCGCATCCAGGCTGTCCAGATATTCCGCGGCCACATGGATGATGCCGCCCGCATTGATGACGTAATCGGGGGCGTAAAGGATCCCGCGCTCCGCAAGCCGCGTCCCGTCCATGTCCGTCAGCAGCTGGTTGTTGGCGGCGCCCGCGACGATGGGCGTGCGCAGGCGCGGGATCGTGTCGCGGTTCAGGACGCCGCCGAGTGCGCAGGGGGCAAGCACATCCACATCCGCGAACAGGATCTCGTCGGGTGACGCGGTTTCAGCGCCCAGTTCCTCCGCCGCGCGGGCGACGGCGGCGCCGTCGATGTCCGCGACCACCAGTCGCGCGCCCGCTTGATGCAGCAGCCGGGCGAGGGCATGGCCCACATGGCCGAGGCCCTGAACGGCGATCCGGAGTCCCTCGAGATCGTCGCGGCCGAGCTTTGCCCGCACCGCCGCGCGAATGCCGTTGAACACGCCCCGTGCGGTGTGCGGCGACGGATCGCCGCCGAGCCGCGCGCCGGGAGCCGCGGGCAGGCCGCAGACATGACGCGTCGTCAGCCGGATCACCTGCATGTCGGCGACCGACATGCCCACGTCCTCCGCCGTGACATAGCGGCCACCGAGGCTGTCCACGGCGCGCCCGAAGGCCATCAGAAGGTCCGGCGTCTTGTGGCGGCGCGGATCGCCGATGATGACCGCCTTGCCGCCGCCCAGGGGCAGGTCCGCCATGGCGTTCTTCAGGCTCATGCCGCGCGACAGGCGCAACACGTCGGTCAGCGCCATCCGGTCGTCGGCGAAGGGCCACATGCGGCATCCGCCCGCCGCGGGCCCAAGGATGGTCGAATGAATGGCGATCACCGCGCGAAGGCCGCTGGCCGCGTCGGTAAAGAAATGCACCGCTTCATGGCCGTCGAATGCGTCGTTGGCGAAGACCGACATGACTTGTTCTCTCCCCGGAAGTCGTCATGGCCCCATTATCCTACGGATTTGGCGGTACGTTGTTCCGAATGTTCTGGCCTTGTGATAAAAACGGAAACAATGTTTCGGCTGTGAAGCAAAGAGCGAGACGATGTCCATCAATTTCGACGGTCTTGATGTACGCATTCTGGAAGTGGTGCAAAACGACGCCATGGTGCCGCTCGCCGAACTCGCGGAGCGCACCGGGTCTTCCAAATCCGTCTGCTGGCGGCGTCTGCAGCGCCTTCTGGACGAGGGGGTGATTCAGGAACGGGTCGCGGTGCTCAATCCCCAGAAGCTCGGGCTCGAAGTGGTGGTTTTCACCCATGTGAAGATGAGCCGCCACAGCCGCGACGTGCTGCCCCGCTTCGTCGAGGCCATCCGGCGCTGCCCCCAGGTGGTGGAATGTCACACCCTGATGGGCAACTGGGATTTCCTGCTGAAGATCGTGGTGCGGGACGTGGCGGAATACGAACATTTCTTCTGGCACCAGCTGTCCCAGATGGAAGGGGTGCGGGAAGTGAGCTCATCCATTGCCATGACGCGGTTCGTGGACCGCACCCAGCTGCCCCTCATGCATCTGCAATCGGGTCCGCAGCGCCAGGCGCCAGGACTCGATAACAGACGGTCGGGAACGAACGGTAGGTAAAGGGCCTATATCGCCGGCGGCCCGCCCCGTCCGCGCACGAGGCCCATGACGAGGGAAACCACGAACAGGATCAGGAACAGGTAGAACAGGATCTTGGCGATCTCCGCCATGCCCGAGGCGATGCCGCCGAAACCGAGCGCAGCGGCGATGAGGGCGACCACGAAAAAGATCAATGCCCAACGCAGCATTGGTTTCTCCTTTGATGTTAAGCTTCTAGGGAAAACGCAGCCGGGGCCGATTGGTTGCGGAATTTCCTTGCGCCGCCATTCGCCGCGGCCAAGCTGGAAAAAGATTTAGGTACGGGGCGGGTAATGGAGAAACGGGTATCCTTCGCGCAGGCCTTCGCCCTCTGGGCGAGGATCGGCCTCATGAGCTTCGGCGGCCCTGCCGGGCAGATCGCCCTCATGCACCGCCTGCTGGTCGAAGAGAAGAAATGGGTGGACGAGGCCCGGTTTCTCCATGCCCTCAATTACTGCATGCTCCTGCCCGGGCCGGAAGCGCAGCAGCTTGCGACCTACATGGGCTGGCATCTCCACCGCACATGGGGCGGCATCGTCGCAGGCACGCTGTTCGTGCTGCCCGGGGCGCTGGTGATCCTGGCGCTCTCCATCGTTTATGCCGGCTTTCATGATGTCACCCTGGTCACGGCGCTGTTTTACGGCATCAAGGCGGCGGTGCTGGTGATCGTCATCGACGCCCTGCGCCGCATCGCCCGGCGCGCCCTTCGGACCGGGCCGCTTCACGCCATCGCCGCCGCCGCCTTCGTCGCCATCTTCTTTCTCGACCTGCCGTTTCCCCTCATCATCCTCGGCGCGGCGGCGCTCGGCCTTCTGTTCGTGCGGCGGCCGGTCCAGGCTCCCGGCGTGGCCGCCGTCGCCGATCCCGCGCCGCCTGGCCTTTGGAGGAGCCTGCGGGTCGCCATAGCGTTTGCGGCGCTGTGGCTGCTGCCCATCGCGGTCATGTATCTGGCGCTCGGTCCGGATCACGTCTTCACGGAGCTCGGCCTTTTCTTTTCCCACATGGCCATGGTGACCTTCGGCGGCGCCTATGCGGTTCTCGCCTATGTGGGGCAGGAGGCGGTGGGGCATTATGGCTGGCTGTTCCCGGGCGAGATGCTCGACGGCCTCGGGCTTGCGGAGACGACCCCGGGGCCGCTGATCCTGGTTCTTCAGTTCGTGGGCTTCCTTGCGGCCTTTCGCGATCCCGGAACCCTCGATCCCCATGTGGCGGGGACGCTCGGGGCGGTCATCACCCTCTGGGCGACCTTCATGCCCTGCTTCATGTGGATCTTCCTCGGCGCGCCCTACATGGATCGTCTGCGCGGCAACCGGCGGCTAGACGGCGCGCTCAC
>CAZDSS010000063.1:0-15460 GCA_964508185.1 uncultured Sphingomonadales bacterium | reverse complement strand
CCGAGTCCACGACGAGCACGTCGATCGCCCCGGAGCGCACCAGCGTGTCGGCGATCTCCAGCGCCTGTTCGCCCGTATCGGGCTGGGAGATGATGAGCTCGTCGAGATCGACGCCGAGCTTGCGGGCGTAGATGGGGTCGAGGGCATGTTCGGCGTCGATGAAGGCCGCCGTGCCGCCCTTGCGCTGGGCTTCCGCCGCCACATGGAGGGCGAGCGTGGTCTTGCCCGAGCTTTCCGGGCCGAACACCTCGATGATGCGGCCGCGCGGCAGGCCGCCGATGCCGAGGGCGATGTCGAGACCGAGGGAGCCCGTGGAAATGACCTCCGTCGCCTCCACCGGACCGCGCTGGCCCATGCGCATCACGGAGCCCTTGCCGAACGCCCGCTCGATCTGACTGAGAGCCGCGTCCAGAGCCTTGTTCTTGTCCATGTCGTCCTGCCCAACCAGTCTGAGATTTCCAGCCGCCATTGGCGTCCCTCCTTATTTCACAGCCCGTACGCGGATGCAATGCCAGCTATTTGTACCCCCTTTGTTCCCATCGCGCAATGAAAAAATGAGAACATTAGATGAACAATGTTCCGCCTAGCCTTCGAGCACTTCCTTGACGGTCTCGGCCAGCTGCTTGAGGCTGAAGGGCTTGGGCAGGAAGCTGACCTCGGTCGGGCCGAGGTTCTTGCGGAAAGCGTCCTCGGCATAGCCCGAGATGAAGATGATCTTGAGGTCGCGATGCCGTTCCTGGATCGCCTTGACGAGGCTCGGGCCGTCCATGTTGGGCATGACCACGTCGGAGATCAGGACGTCGATCTCCTCGCCGCGCTCGTCGACGATGTCGAGGGCCTGTTCGCCCGAGCTCGCCTCCAGCACGTTGTAGCCCTTGTTCTTGAGGGCGCGGCTCGCGAAGAGGCGCACCGCGTCCTCGTCCTCGACGAGGAGGATGGTGCCCTTGCCGGTGAGATCCCTGGGCCGTTCGGGCGCCGCCGTGGCCGCGGGGCCGGTCGCCGGCGCGGCGTTTTCATGGAGCGGCAGATAGATGCGGAAGGTCGCGCCCTTGCCCACCTCGCTTTCGGGGAAGATGAAGCCTCCCGTCTGCTTGACGATGCCGTAGACGGTGGAAAGGCCGAGCCCCGTCCCCTTCCCCACTTCCTTGGTGGAGAAGAAGGGCTCGAAGATCTTGCCGAGATTTTCCTTCGGGATGCCGACACCCGTGTCGCTCACCTCGATCAGCACATATTCCGCGGGCGGCATGACGGTGTGGCCGAGGCTTCGCGCCTCCTCCGTCGAGACATTGGCGGTGCGGATCGTCAGCACGCCGCCGTTCGGCATGGCGTCGCGGGCATTGACCGCGAGATTGATGATGACCTGCTCCAGCTGCCCCTGGTCCACCCGCACCGGGCCGAGATTGCGGCCGTGATGCATCTGCAGCTCGATATTCTCGCCGATGAGGCGGCGGAGAAGGTTCGAGAGCTCCGCCAGCACGTCGGTGACGATCAGCACCTTGGGCCGCAGCGTCTGCTGGCGGGAGAAGGCGAGAAGCTGGCGCACGAGGTTCGCCGCGCGGTTCGCGTTCTGCTTGATCTGCATCACGTCGGCGAAGGACTGGTCGCCGGGCCCGTGGCGCACGAGCAGGAGGTCGCAGAAGCCGGTGATCGCCGTCAAAAGGTTGTTGAAGTCGTGGGCGATGCCGCCGGCAAGCTGCCCCACCGCCTGCATCTTCTGGGACTGGGCGAACTGCATCTCGAGATTCTTCTGATCCGTGACATCGATCAGGTAGAGCATCGCCCGTGGCGCCGCGCCGTCGCCGCTTTCCACGCGATGGACATAGAGCTGCGCCTGGGCGTCTCCCTTCCTGAGCCGCACGTCCATGGGCGCCGCCTGGATGTCGCCCGCAAGCACCGCATTGATGCGGCCAAGGATTTCGGCGAGGTCGCTTTCCGCGATCACCTCGGAGAGATTGTGGTCGCCCGGGGCCGGGAAGGCGGCGAACAGGTTCTGGAACAGGCGGTTGGTTTCATAGATCCGCCCGGCCTCGTCCACGGTCGCGATCGCAAGGGGCGCATCGGCGAAGTAGCGTTCGAACCGGGCGTCCGCCGCGCTCACCGCGGCTGGGGCCGGGACCGCGGCCGCGCTCCGGGTCTGCCCGGCGGATTCCGCGGCCTCCGCATCGCCGAGGATCAGGATCAGGAATTCCGCCCCGATTTCGGGCATCCGGCGATGCTCGGCGGCGATCACCGTCATGGCGATCTCCCCGCCATCGCGGGTCGCGAGCCGGAGCGTCCGCTCCCCCTCGTTGATCCTTCCGGCGAAGGAGACGAGGTCGCAAGCCCCTGCCTCATCGAAGGCGGGCAGCACCTCCCGCCCCGGGCGATCCATGAGCGCCGCCGAATCCTGGTGCCCGAGGCGTTCGAGAAGCACGCGGTTGATGCCGCGCAATTCCCCCGCCCCGTCGAGAATGAGAAGACCGCGCCCAAGCCCGTCGCAGATGCGCGACAAGGTGTCGCGGGACAGCGCCACCATCTGCCACAGGGCGTCCCGGTTGGTGACGTCGATGATCTGCCATACCACCTTGGCGCCGGGATGGGCCGCCTCCCCCGCCACGAAACGCAGCCAGCGACGGCCGCCCGGGAGGTCGAGCTGCACCGTCTCCTGCCCCTGCCCGCCGTAATTGGCGATCTTGAGCAGGCGCTCCATGGATTTGCGCGCCGCGGGATCGTTGCGGCAGATATCGACGGGCGACGGCACCGCGCCGCGGGTCGCGTCCACCAGCTGGCGATAGGCCTGGTTGGCATAAAGGAGATTGCCCGCCGCATCCGTGATGACGCGCCCGTTGAGGGACATGTCGAGGGCGGTGAACAGCAGGTTCGAATCGGCGAGCGACGCCGGGGCGAGCTGGCTTCTGAGCAGGATGATGATCGCAAGGATGGCCGCCGCCGCCGCAAGCCCGGCGAGAAGGCCGCCCAGCAGCCATTCCCCCGCGCCCGCCGTCATGTACCAGGCGGCGATCGCCGACA
Source organism: uncultured Sphingomonadales bacterium (assembly GCA_964508185.1). Taxonomy (GTDB): domain Bacteria; phylum Pseudomonadota; class Alphaproteobacteria; order Sphingomonadales; family Govanellaceae; genus CAZDSS01. The sequence continues at coordinate 12,451 of CAZDSS010000063.1, read as the reverse complement.
TGACGGCGACGATGAGGCCGCCGCCCGCGACGAAACCCTGGCGCACGTCGGGGTTGAGCGGCCTCAGGCTGCCGCGCCCGGCATCATGGGGCACGCCCGCGCGCTCGCCCCGCCGTCCGGCGCCCGCCCCCACATCGAGAATGTCGTGTTCCTCCCGCATGACTCCGACCCAAACTCCCCGGCGCCGCAGTCTAATGATCTTTTGCCCGCGCGCAAAGCGGATAGGGATGCGCCGACCCCGAGGACCCTACCGGTTGCGCAGGCGAAGGACGAAGCTGATGACCTCGGCCACCGCCTTGTAATGCTCCGCCGGGATCTCCTCATCCACGTCCACCGTCGCATAGAGCGTGCGGGCGAGCGGCGGGTTTTCGACGATCGGCACCTTGTGCTCGGCGGCAAGCTCGCGGATGCGCTTCGCCAGGTGATCGACGCCCTTGGCGACCACCTTCGGCGCGTCCATGTCCGTCCGCTCGTAGCGGAGCGCCACGGCGTAATGGGTCGGGTTGGTGATGACCACCGTCGCCTCCGGCACCGCCGCCATCATGCGCTTCCTCGACCGTTCCATGCGAATCTGCCGGAGGCGCGACTTCACATGGGGGTCGCCTTCGGTCTGCTTGAACTCGTCCTTCAGTTCCTGCTTGGTCATGCGCAGCTTCTTGCGGTGCTGGATGTACTGGAACGTGAAGTCGATGGCGGCGACCACGGCCATGATGGCGAGGACGCCGCCGATCATGCGGATCGTCAGATGACGGACGAGGGGCAGAAGATCCTCGACCCCCTGGGTCATGATCTGGTCGAGCCGCCCGGCCTCGGGCAGGATGAGGGCGATGACCACCGCGCCGACGATCACGAACTTGGCGACCGTCTTGCCGAATTCGACGAAATTGCTCGCCGAGAAGATGCGCTTGAAGCCCTTCATGAGGGAAAGCTTGGTGATGTCAAGCTTCAGCCGCTCGCCCGACAGCACCGGACGGTGCTGGATGAGATGGCCGCCGAGCGCCCCGAACAGCAGCAGGATGACGGGGACGGCCAGGGCCGCCGCCACCGCCTGCCCCACATGGCTGATGAGGCCCCGCATCTGCCCGCCTTCGACCGGAATCTGGTGGGCATTGGCGAAGAAGCCCGTAAAGGACTCGCTCAATCGTCCCGCCGCCGAATTGGCGGAGATCATGACGCCGAGGAGCACGGCCAGCAGCACGAACCAGTGGGCGATTTCGCGGCTTTTCGCGACCTCGCCCTTCTTGTGGGCTTCCTCAAGTTTCTTTTCCGAAGGCTCTTCGGTTTTTTGCGACTGGTCCTGTTCGTCGGCCATGGCGTCGCCCTAGCGCAGGAACTGGGTGATGAAGTCTTCGAAATGGGCGAGGAACCAGCCCATGATGCCGCCAATGGAGACGAGCAGCACGGCGAAGCCGAGCACGATGTTGAGCGGCATGGCGATGAAGAAGACCTGAAGCTGCGGCATGAGCCGGGCGATGAGCCCGAGCCCGATATTGAAGACGAGCCCGTAGACGAGGAACGGCGCCGCCATCTCGATGCCGATGCGGAAGGACCGGGCGACCGCCCCGACCACAAGCCGCGCGAACTGGTCCGCCCCGGGGATCTGCGCCGGATTCAGCAGACTGTAGCTGTCCCGCATGGCGGCGATCATCACGTAATGAAGCCCCGTCGCGAAGATGAGCGTCACCCCAACGAGCATCAGGAAGGTGCCGAACAGCGCGCCCTGCGCCGACTGCACGGGGTCGAAGGCCATGGCGGCGCCGAGACCCGCCTGATAGGCGATGACCATCCCCGCCACATGGAGAGCGCTCACGAAGATGCGCGCGCTGATGCCGATGACGAGGCCGACGAGGATCTCGCCCACGAGGAGCGTCGTCATGGGCCAGAGATCGGCGGGGAGAGCCGGCAGGCTGTCGCGTACAAGAGGCAGGATTACGAAACTGAGGACGAGGGCCAGGCTGAGGCGCACGGGCACCGGAACGCTCGTCTCTCCGAGCGCAGGCAGCAGCATGACGAGCGACCCGACCCGCGCGAAGACGAGGAAATAGGCGAAGATTTCGGACGGCAGGAGGTCCAGCGGCATCGCCCCCGCCCTTACTGGCCGCTGACGATACGGTCGCCGATGCGCAGCATCAGCCCGCTCATGGCGTCCGCCATGAAGGGCAGGAACAGAAGAAGGGACACGAAGATCGCGACGATCTTCGGAACGAAGGTGAGCGTCATCTCCTGGATCTGGGTCAGCGCCTGGAACAGGGAGATGATGAGGCCGACGACGAGGGCGACCAGCATCACGGGCCCGGCCACGATCATGAAGACCATGATCGCGTCGCGCGCCATCTCCAGTACGTCCGCACCCGTCATTCCGCCGCCTCCGTCCGCGTGAAATCGGAAGCAGTATGGCGGGACATGGTTAACGCTTCGTTTGCTTCTCCCCTGCGGGATCAGACGAGCGCCTTGCCCTTGATGGCCTTCAGCCCATCGACGAGGCTTTCATTGCCGGGCGCGAGCGGGTCCCACTGGAGATGCCGCGCAAGGACGCTTTCCGCCGCATGATGGCCGAGCGAGCGGTAGGCCTCGAACTGTTCCTCGTCGAAGAACTGGTCGGCCGTGGTCTGGCTCGGGAAGGTCGGCTCCTCCGCCTTGTATTTCTCGATATAGACGTTCTCGTCCCCGGTGAGGGAGGACTTCACGTAGAACAGCCAGCCCTTCTCCCCGTCGCCGTAATTGATGCGGCCGACGGCGCAATGGGCGTGGCTCAGACCGGTCGCGGGATCGGGGCGGATGGGATCGATATCGATGTCGATGGTGACCCCAAGGTCGATGCGCGCGAAGCGGATGGCGTCGGCGAGGCCCTGGAACTTCATGCTGGGATCGGCCTCCGCATCGCCCGCGATGATGACCCGGCAGCGCCGCCGCAGCAGCTCATGGAGCCCGAGATTTTCAAGGTGCCCCCCGTCGGTGAGGTTGACATGGCGGCCGTCCTCGTCGAGATCGCCGAGCATCTCGCGGATGAGATGCCAGGGTGTCACCCGCATGACCGCGCGCACCAGGGCGCGCATGATGGGGCCGATTACCGGCCGGGCATAGATCGCGGCGGTGAAGGTCCGCGGATGGGGCAGCCAGTAGCCGAGGCGGATATTGAGGAGCGTCAACGCGAAAGTAAGCCCCTTCACCGTGTTGCGGCCCATGTTGGGCGCCGCCGCCGCGCCCGAGATCGCCATGGCGGTCGCAAGATCCAGCTCGCGATGGAGCCGCTCCATGCTGTCCGTCCGCCGATAGCCGGTGAGCTGCCCGCCCACATATTCGCGGCTCATGATGAAGAAGGCGCCGTTCCGCCCGCGCATGTTGGCGCGGCGGGAGCGCTGCACGTTGAGCGTGGTGTTGATGATGTGATAGGGCGCGCGGGCGGTATCCAGCGCCGACAGCCGCTGGGCGTCGTTGTGGGCGGGATGCCCTGCCCCGTCCCGGCGCCAGACGTCCATGAGGAAGGCGCGGCTCAGCCGGTCGCGATAGAAGCGGTGGAAGGACGTGGCGTTGACGTCATAGAAGAACTGCGTGACGAGCGTGACGAGCGCCGCCGCGACGCCGTAGAGAAGCGCCATGTCCGCGCTGTGGGTGAGCCATACCGCCTCGTCCGCCGCCCAGGAGAAAAGATTGTCGAGATGTCCCGCGATGAAGGCGATCGCCGCCGTCACCAGGCCGAGCGCCGCCTGCAGCGCCCCGGCATCGCCCGCATTTCCCGCCTGCCAGCGGCGGAGCGCATCGCCGAGCGTGGTCGCCGCCTGGTCGAGCCACAGGGGCGCCGTATCCGGCGCGAGCGCCCAGCGGCAGAGATTGAGATAGAGAAGCCACAGGATCACCGGGCCCATGAGGCCGAGGATGCGCAGGCCGATCCGCCCCCAGAGGCCCGCGACCCGCTCCGCAAGCGTTCCCGAGAACAGCGCGCCGACTGCGGTGACCACCGTCCAGACCAGCGTCGCGACCTCGCTCACGTCGCCGAGGCCGTGGATCTGATGATCCCCGAGCGCGTGGAAATAATAGATCGCCAGCGGCTGGAGCAGCACCGCCGTCATGACGAGGATCGCGAAGACCGCGCCGCCGCCGAGCCAGCGGGTGGCGCGGTCGCGCATTTTCCAGTCGGGCGGCGTTCCCCAGTTGGCGAGGCGCTGCGCGGCGGGCAGCAGGGCGAGTACCACCAGCATGCCCACCACGCCAAGACGCAGCCAGGTGAAGACGATGTCATGGAGGCCCGATATGGGGTCCATCACGGGGCGGCCGCCCGACGCCTCCTGCCAAAGCCGGACGCGGAGCGCCGGCCGCTCCTCCCCCACGCCCGAATGGGACAGGACGACCGACGGCGTCTCCCTGATGTTGAAGACCCGCATGTCCCCCGCGCTCGCCGTGTCGCCGTCGATCACGATCCCGCGCGGCAGATTGACGAGGGCGGCGTGATCTGCGGCGATGCCGCTGTCCGCCGCGGCCGCCGCCGCGCCGGCGGCGAGATCCAGGCGATAGCCGTCGGGCGCAAGCTGCGTCAGCCAGGCGGTCTGGCCGATCTCGGAGAAGGCGACCTCCACCTCGTCCGTCTGCAGCGCCTCGCGGATGAGGCCGCCGGAGACCCAGAGGGTCGCGAGCACGGCGACCAGCACCACCGGCAGCACGATCGACAGATTGACCAGAAGGCCGCGCAGAAACAGCGCCGGAAGCCGCAGCCCGGCGAGGAAGTCCTTGGGGATCAGGTAATTGGAGCTGTCGCGCAGATGGCGGAAGGCATCCCCCTCCACCACCCCGGGATGATGGACGAAGGGAAAGGCCTCGCTCGCGATCGTCAGGGGCAGCCGGATCTCCCCGTCGCCCGTCCCTTCGCCTGCAGAAAGGACGAGGCCGATCCCGCCCTCATGCCGCCATTCGGCGACCTTGACCTGATCCGGCACATGGCGCGGGCGCAGCACGGCGGCGAGGGGCACGGGGCGCGCATCCGCCGCGGCGTCACCGCTATTGCCGACGGCGACGGCGCGGGCGGCGATGCGCAAATTCCTGGCGAGCTTCTCCCGCGGCAGGATGAGTTCGATCCCGGCGGCGTCCCCGGGCGCCACATACCAGGTTCCATCCTCGCGCTTGATCCCGCGCGCAAGTCGCGCGCCCTCCATGAGCCCGCTCACGATGAAGGCGATCCTGTCGGGCGGCGGCGCGGCGGCGGCGAGGGCGCTGATGGCAGAGCCCAGATAGCCGCCGCCGGATACGGTCGAGAGATAGTCCACATGTCGCAGAACGCCATGCTTGTGCAGCGCCTGGATCATGCCGAGATTGAAGGTCGCCGAGCGGATGCCGCCGCCCGACAGCGCGAGCCCCACCAGCCCGAGACGGGTCGAAGGCCGCGCGCCCGACACCTGCGGCAGCCCCGCATGGGCGCGCCGGTCGTTGATGGCGCGGCATTCGGCGGCGAATACGGCCTCCGGCAGCTTCTCGTCATTTTCATGAACGGCGACGTAATCGGGCGCGCCGCCTGACACTTGCGCGTCGGCCTTGCCGCCCCGCGCCGTCACCCGATCAAGGAAGTCGCGCACAAGCGCCTGCGCCCAGGCAATCCAGGTCATGTCCTTCCCTCGCGCATGATCCCACAGGGCGACGAGCCGCCCGCTTGCACTCAGGACGGGGAAAGGCATGCAACCGTGACGGGCAGGATCACGAATTGCCCCGCCCATCGTCTCCTTGGGGCCATCACGGACAAGGAGATCACAATGACCATCGACTGGGACTTCATTTCCCGCCACGAGGGCGGCTGCCGCCTGTCGGGCTATGTCCCGGCCGCCGCGACCAGCCAGAGCGGCGTGACCGTTGCGACGGGCGTGGATCTCGGGCAGCGGTCCTACCGCGATCTTCAGAACATGGGCCTGCCCCAGGCGCTGCAGGCGAAGCTTGCGCCCTATTGCGGCCTCAGGGCCGCCGCCGCCCAGCGGGCGCTCGCCGCGCTCCCGCTGAGCCTCACGCCCGAGGAAGCGCGGCTTCTGGACGAAGCCGCGGCGCGCCCCATATTCAATGCTCTCCGCCGGGCCTATGACGCGGCGACCGCCCCCGGCGCCTTCGACCGCCTGCCGGACGCCATCCAGACGGCGCTTGCGTCGGTTGCCTATCAGTACGGCGCCAATCTGCAGAAGCGCACGCCCAGGTTCTGGCGCGCCGCCACCCGGCAGGACTGGACCGCCTGCATCCTCGAGCTCGAGGATTTCGGAGACGCCTATGCGCGGAGAAGGCGGGATGAAGCCGCCCTTATCCGACGCTGTCTGACAACGGGCTGACGACGTCCGGTCACGAAGTGACAACTCGCGCGTCAGAAGGAGGCGCGCGCCCGGCCCCATCCCGGCCCCGCCCGCGCTTCGCAGAAATACCGATAGGAAAGGACACCAGACATGGCAGTGGATCCCCGATTTACCGGGTCCGTCATCAATGCCTTGCCGCTCGACCGAATGATCGCCGGCCCGCTGACCGCCATGGTCAGCGCGCAGGTTCAGGCAAGCAAGGCTTACGCGGACTTCCTCCAGTCCGTCTGCATCAAGGACGGCAAGGCCCTTCAGATCACCTTCGACTATGACGAGACCATCGTCGATTCCGACGGCAACTACCAGGGCATCCTGCAGCGCTCCATGCGCATCCCGCTGATGGCGGCGATCGAACATCCCAATCTCTGCGTCGAGACCGGCACCGTCGATTTCGAGCTTGAAGTGAGCAGCGCGGAATCCTTCCACAGCTCCACCGAGTTCGACGGCTCGCTCGAGGCGCGGGTGGGCTGGGGGCCGTTCAGCGCCAAGATCACGGCCCGCGTCAGCCACAAGGCGGAGCAGACGCGCAGCACCGACACCCGGGCCAAGTACTCCATCCATACCCAGATGAAGCGCCAGCCCCCGCCCGAAGCCCTGCGCCGCGTGATCGACTATCTCACCGACGCGGCGACCCGTCCCATCACGCTTCCGGCCAACAAGGAGCTGAAGAGCACCGACGCCCTGCCTGCGGACACCAGGCTCAAGACCCCGGCCGAAGAGCTGGCCGAAATGAGCAAGAACTGACCGGATCCCGGCGCGTGACGCCGCGGCGTTCGCGCCGGGTCCTTCCCCCACGGCTCCTTTGGGAAAGGCGAACACATGTTCCGCAGGCTTCGCGCCTTGTTCCGCAGATTGATGAGACGCAACGGCAGGAGAGACACCGGAATGGAGAACCAGAAGCTGACCTCGATCACCCGCGGCCTGCAGCATGCGGCGGCGGAAACCAACTCCCTCGTCGCCGAGCAGTACATCCGCATCCTGTCCGAGTTCTTCGAGCATGACGAGAACGGCGTCCTGCGCGCCAAGATGGTCCATGTGCAGCTCGACGACGTGCATTACGCCAAGGTGCCGCTCGTCGCCATGGTGTCGCCCTCGGGCCTTGCGCTCGACCGCATGAAGGTGGAGCTGTCGATCCGCCTCGAAGGCGCGGAGAGCGAGCATGTATCGCTGTTGCGCCGCCTGCGCCGCACCTTGCGGGAGGAAGGCGAGAGCGAGGACCAGGGCGCAAGCCGCGCCAATTTCACCGTGTCCCTTTCGCCCCGCCACGGCCGGGACGGCAGCGGCCGCCGCCCGTCGGACCATGTGAATGTGGAGCTGGAATTCAAGAGCATCCAGACGCCCGAAGCGGTGATGCGGGTGATTGATACCTACACCAACATGATAACCCCGCTCCGCGGCCCCGCCGCGGATTCGCCCGAGCCCCAGCGCCCGTCGGAGACCCCGGCGGCGACCCCGCCAGACGAGGACAATGGCCTTTCAGAGGACGGCGGCGGCATCTAGGCCCCGCCGGCGGGCAGCGACGAGGAGGGGCCGGATCCCGGCCCCTCGCCGTTCAGTTGCCCTCGTCGAGAATGTCGCTCGCGCCCAGCCGCTCGCGCACCAGGCTGCGGCCGAGCTGGATGCGCTTTCGCACATTGACCTCGGTGAGCGCCAGATGGCGGGCGATCTCCTGGTTGGAATACTGGTAGATGAAGCGCAGGACGAAGGGATGCCGCAGCCGGTTGGGCATGGCGATGATGGCGTCCAGCGCCGTCGATACCGCTTCCGCCACGTCGTTCTGCTCGTCATGGGGCCGCGCCGCGCGGGTCTGGATCGCCAGATGCTCGAGCTGCTCGGGATGGAACTGCTCGGCAACCCGGTTGCGCACCGCCCTTTTGCGGTGTTCGTCCATGCAGACATTGTGCAGCAGGCGGGCAAGCCACGGGCGGAGCTTGCGGATGCGCGGGGCGTCGCGCAAGTAGCGGTCGTGAGCCTTGAGACAGGCGCGGCTCAACAGATCCTCCGCATCCGCATGATTGCCCGACATCCAGCGCAGGGCGAGCTGCAGGAGGTAGTTCTTGTGCTCCATCCATCCCTGCCAGAAGGCGGCGCTCCGCATCCGGGCCGAGCCTTCGCCCGGGCCGGTCCGCCGGTTGTCGAGACGGGGGATCTCCCGGCCGCCGCGCGGGCGGCCTCCATCAAAGGCGTCATACATGGCGCGACCTCACGAAAGGACGGCGGCGACGGTGGCGGCGGGCGTGCGGCCGAAGCAGCAGGGGCCGGGCCGCGTCTTCTGCTCGTTATGGGCGACGATCCAGTCGGCCAGCGCCGCTTCCAGCGCCTCGAGACGGCCGTCGGGCCCGCGGAAGAAGGGCTGGAACACCTCGCGCCGCAGTTCCTCGATGAGGTTGCTGCCCGCATCGGCGCGGCTCGTGCCGCGACTCAGGCGGTGCAGATGGGCGATCTCCATGTCGCGCAGGAATCCCCCGTAGCTCTTGCGCCCCTTGCCGCTGAAGGGCGGGCGGCGGTCCGTGCGCACGGTCTCGACGCCAAGGTCGTGGGCCTCGAACCAGGGCAGGACCCGGTCGCGCAGGAAAGCGGCCGCTTCATCGGCGTCGGGCTGTTCGGGAAGCAGGGCCGCGAAGGCGAAATGGCTGTAGGAATCGATGAAGGTCATGAGATGGATTTCGCCGCAGCGCGGATGGTCGCCCACATGGACGCTGTCGTGGTAGCAGACCTGGCCCGGGCGGGTGACGAAGCCGCCGGACCGCAGGAGCCCCCGCGCCCGCGCGCGGTCGAGCGCCGCCTGCTGCTCCGCCGACGGCGGCCGCTGGTCCCATCGGCTGCGCTCAAGAAGGGCGAAGAGCCGCTTTTCCGTCGTCTCCATCCCGTGGCGCATCCAGACGGAGCGCACCCCGCTCGACGAGATGCGATAGCCCGCCGCCGCCAGAAGCTCGGCGATGCGCTGCTGGCCCTGCTCGGGATGCTCGAGGCTGGCGGTCAGCACCGCCGCCTCCACCTCGGCGGCGACGCGGTTCTTGAACACCGGCTTGCGCCGGCTGAGATCGGTCAGGGCATGGACCCCGCCGCGCTCGTACAGGGTCTTGAACCGATAGTAACTGTCGCGGGAATAGCCCAGCGCCTCGCAGGCCCGCGTCACGCTGCCGAGCCTTTCGGCAAGGCGCAGGAGATCGAGTTTGGATTTTACGGCAAGCCGGCGCTTGTCCCCCCATGCGGATCGCGTCGCCCCCCCGGATTTCTCGGTACGCCCAAGGTCTGCCATTTCCACGCCACCCCTTGTTGATAACGATCTGCTATCCATAGTTGTACTGTACGAATCCAGTTGTAATTAAAACGTGTATATGTCAAAACTTGCAACAGAAATTTTTCATACACGCATTACGTGTAATGACGTATGGGAGCGGACGACAGTGAAACGCGAGCTGGAACGGCGCATTCGCGCGCTGGAAGAGGCGCTGGATTGCTTCAGCGGGATGGAGTGGATCATCAAGGTGGGGGAGACGGCAGCGCTGAAAAGCGTCGTCCTTGAGGAAGGCATGGAGGCGCATGTCCGCGCCGCGCCGCCCGATCATGTGCTTGAGGAGCTGGACCGCCGCATCGCCGCAGCGCGGGGCGCGGGGCCGCTCTCCCTGCGGCGGGCGGCCTTCCTTGCGGCCCAGGCGCTGTTGCGGGAATGGCTTGCCCCCGCCGACGGCCGGCATGAGGGCCGCGCCGTCACGTTCGATCTCATGAAACAAGGCCCGGCAAGCGCCGGGCCGGTTTCATCGTGCAAGTGATGTCGCCGCGTCAGCCGCGGCGGCGATGGATGTTGAGCGACATTTCGTCGAGGGCGCTCTGCTCCCGGCGGCCCGCCTCCTCGCGCATGCGCTCGGCGCGGCGGGCGGCGGCGGTTTCGAACTTCTTGAGGTCGCGCACCGCTTCCGCCAGCTCCTCGCGCTTGATCTCCAGATTGCGCTCCACCTCGGCGATGGAATGGCCGAGGGTCTCGCGACGGGCCAGCGCCGAGCGGATGTAGGATGCGTAGGCGAACTGGACCACCGCTTCCTGGGCCTGGCTCTGCTCGCTGCGGATCTCTTCCTCGAGCGCGGCGCGGCGCGCCAGAAGATCGTCGCGCATGGCCTCAAGTTCGGCCAGCTCCCGGCGCTTTTCGTCTGCCTGCCAGCGATGCAGGCGAATCATCCCCTGGATGGCCTTCATCTCACATCACCCCCAAAACTCGCATAACCATACGTCTCCCGGTCCCGTCAGGCGCCGAGGATGCGGCGCAGCGCCGCGTAGCCTTCGTCAAGGGTCGCGCGCTCGTCCTTGCGCTGGGCAAGGAAGGCCTCGAGCTCGGGCTCGAGGCGGATCGCCTCGTCCACATCCGGATTGCTGCCGCGGCGATAGGCGCCGAGCCTTATCATCTCCTCCATGTCGCCGAAAGTGGCCATGTGCCGTCGCGCCGCCTGGATGAGCGCGGTCTCTTCCGGGCTGTTGCAGCCCGGCATGGTGCGCGAGACCGAGCGCAGGACGTTGACCGCGGGAAAGCGGCCGCGCTCGGCGATGCGGCGCTCCAGCACGATATGGCCGTCGAGGATGCCGCGCACGGCGTCCGCCACCGGCTCGTTATGATCGTCGCCATCCACAAGCACGGTGAAAAGCCCGGTGATGCTCCCCTTCCCCGTCCCCGGACCGGCACGCTCCAGAAGCCGCGGCAATTCGGCGAAGACGGTGGGCGTATAACCCTTGCTCGCGGGCGGTTCGCCCAGGGATAGCCCGATCTCCCGCTGGGCCATGGCGAAGCGGGTGACGCTGTCCATGAGGCAGAGGACCTCGGCGTCGCGGTCGCGGAAATATTCGGCGAGCGTCAGGGTGAGATAGGCCGCCTGGCGGCGCATCAGCGCCGATTCGTCGGAGGTCGCGACCACCACGATGCTGCGGGCGAGGCCCTCGGGCCCCAGATCGTCCTCGATGAATTCCTGGACCTCGCGGCCGCGCTCGCCGATGAGGCCGATCACCGCCACGTCGCAGGCGGTGTACCGCGCGAGCATGGACAGGAGCACCGACTTGCCGACGCCCGAGCCCGCGAAGATCCCCATGCGCTGGCCCTTGCAGCAGGTGGTGAAGGTGTTGAGCGCCCGCACGCCCAGGTCAAGCTTGCCGCCCACGCGCTTGCGGCTGTGGGCGGGCGGCGGCTCGCTGCGCAGGAAGCAGGGATCGAAGCCCTGCTCCAGCGCCCCCTTGCCGTCGATGGGCTCGCCGAAGGCATTGACCACCCGGCCGAGCCAGGCGGGGGTCGGATAGACTACCGCTTCGGCCGAGTCCACATAGGCCCGGCAGCCGATGCCGACGCCCTCGAGTCCGGAGAAGGGCATGGCGAGCGCCCGGTCGTCCTCGAAGCCCAGGACCTCCGCATGGACGCGGCGGCCGCTGCGGCTTTCGATCACCAGGCGGGATCCCACGCCCACGCTCCGCTGCACGCCCGCGACCTCCACCATGAGGCCGCGCACGGCCGACACCCGTCCGAACTCCCGGACGGTGCGTACCCGATCTAGGCCCGAAAAAATTGCGTTCAACGAAGTCACCGGGTTCTTTGGCGACGTCCGCGCGGACGCCGGTTATTGGCCGCCCAAGGAGGGCGCATGATTTTCCCGGAATATGGCCCGGCGAGATTTAAGGATCGGTAAAGCCGGAAAAAGGGCCGGCAGCGGCGCTCATGTGGCGAAAAGGTCGCCATTATTAAGAACCAGTGAAAGTTGATTAATAACCGGCTTTTCAGTTACCAATAATTAACCATCCATGTTAAAGAGTTACACCGCATGCGATGACCGGCGCCCGTGGCGCGTGGTCGGGGGAAGGAGACAAGAAATGCGTGTTCTGCTCATAGAAGATGACATGACCACGTCGCGCAGCATTGAGCTGATGCTTTCCGCTGAAGGGTTCAATGTCTATGCCACGGATCTCGGGGAGGAAGGCCTGGATCTCGGCAAGCTCTATGATTACGACATCATCCTGCTGGATCTGAACCTGCCGGACATGCATGGCTATGACGTGCTGAAGAAGCTGCGCGTGGCCAAGGTCGACACGCCCATTCTGATCCTGTCGGGCATCGGGGAGCTGGACAGCAAGGTCAAGGGCCTCGGCTTCGGCGCCGA
>CAZDSS010000062.1:0-16367 GCA_964508185.1 uncultured Sphingomonadales bacterium | reverse complement strand
GTGCAGGCGGCCGGTTAAGGCCGCCCCGCGCTCTCCCGTCCCTTCCGCAGGGTCAAAAAAAGCTGGCCGGGGCCTCCCCTGCCAGCGTCTTGCCTTTTGGCGCCCTGCCCTTGCGCCTCAGCGCGCCGTCTGGGCCATGAGCAAGCTGGCGGACGCTCCCTTGCCCTCGTTCACCACATACATGCCGCGATGCTCAGGCACCGGCCGGAAGCGGTCGCAGAGGCCGAGCACCGTCTCCGCCGCGCCGAGGAACAGCACGCCGTGGGGCGCCATGACGTCGGCCAGGCGGTTGAGGACGTCGGACTTCGTCTCCTGATCGAAATAGATGAGGACGTTCCGGCAATAGATCACGTCGAAGATGCCGAGCGAGCGGAAGCCCTCCAGCAGGTTGAATTCCCGGAAGGTCACCATGTCGCGGATGGATTTGGCGATGCGCCAGCCGTCGCCTTCCTGGGTGAAGTATTTCATCAGCATGCGGATGGGCAGGCCGCGCTGCACCTCGAACTGGGAATAGAGGCCCGCCTTCGCCTTTTCCAGCACCTGGGTCGCGATGTCGGTGCCGAGGATCTCGAACTCCCAGCCCGCCCACTGGGCTTCCACTTCCTTGAGCATGATGGCGAGTGAATAGGGCTCCTGCCCCGTGGAGGCGGCGGCGCACCAGATGCGCACCCGGCGGCTCGCCGCGTTGGTCTGGCGCAGCCTGGGCAGCACCTCGTCGCGGAACAGCTCGAAGGGCGTGTTGTCGCGGAAGAAGAAGCTTTCGTTGGTGGTCATGGCCTCGACCACCTGACGGATGAGCGCCTCGTCCCGGTGCATCCGGAGGAACGAGATGAGGTCGCCGAGGCTTTCGAGCCCCCGCCGCCGGGCGATGGGCGTCAGGCGGCTTTCGAGCAGATAGACCTTGTCGCGCTCGAGCTTGAGGCCCGACCGCTCCTTGAGGAGTCTGGCGATGAAGTCGAAATCATCGGGCCGCATCACCGTCCTCCCCTGACGAGCCGCTGGATCATGGGGGCGATGTCGCGAAGCGGCAGCACGGCGCTCGCGAGCCCTGCCGTGGCCACCGCCCCCGGCATGCCCCAGACCACGCTCGACTGCTCGTCCTGGGCGAGCACCGTGCCCCCCGCCTGTATCACGCGCCGGCAGCCCTCCATGCCGTCGTTGCCCATGCCGGTGAGGATCACGGCGAGGGTCGCGGGGCCATAGACCCGGGCGACGCTGCGCAGCATGGGATCGACCGCGGGGCGGCAGAAGTTCTCGGGCGGGGCCTGGTCGATGCGGGCGACCACATGGCCCTCCTGCTCCTCGACCTTCAGATGATAGTCGCCGGGGGCGATATAGATCTGCCCGGCCTTCAGGACGTCGCCGTCCGCCGCCTCCTTGCAGGGAATCCCCGTCGCCCGCGCGATATGGTCGGCAAGAATCGCGGTGAAGGTGGGCGGCATGTGCTGGGTGATGAGCACCGGAAGGTCCGGCGCGGCCTTGAGCCCCTTGAACAGCTCGAACAAGGCCTGCGGCCCGCCCGTGGAGCTGCCGATCGCGAGGATCCGCGGCAGGACGGACGAGATCTTCTGCAGCCGGATCGGCCCGCGCCGCGGCGCGCCCGCAGGCAAGGGCGCGAGCGCCACGGGCCGGACGGCGGCGGCGCCATCCGCCGCGGGATGCAGGGGCTTGGCCGGCTCGACGGGCGCGGGCTCATGTACGGCGGGGTTCGCGAGATTGCGGGCGACGGCGCCGAGCGCCTTGACCTTCTCGATGATCTCGCGGCGGAATTCCGCGGAATTGTTCACCTCGCGGCTGGTGGAGGGCTTCGGCACATAGTCCGCTGCCCCCGCGGCGAGCGCCCGCAGGCTGATCTCGGCGTTGCGGCGGGTCAGGGTGGACGCCATGATGATCTGCAGGTTGGGCACCAGCTCGATCATCTTGGGCAGCGCCGTCATGCCGTCCATTTCCGGCATCTCGACGTCGAGGATCACCACCTCGGCGCCCGAGGACTTGAGATTGCGCAGCGCCATCAGCCCGTTATGGGCCGTCGCCACCACCGTGATCCGGGGATCGGCATCCAGCCAGCGCGCGATCAGGCCGCGGATCACCGCGCTGTCGTCCACGACCATGACACGATAGGCGTCACGTTCCTTGCGCATCTCGTCGGGCGCGAGCGACACCATCACATTCCTTCTATACAAACTGACCGCGGACGGATGCGGCCTGGGACAGCAAACGGTCAGAGCAGCCCGACCTGCGCGAACTTGGCTTCGATGATTTCGCGATCGAACGGCTTCATGATGTATTCGTCGGCGCCGGCATTGATGGCGGCGCTGATATGGCTCATGTCGTTTTCGGTGGTGCAGAAGACGACGATCGGCGCATCCCCGCCCGGCGTGCTGCGCAGGGTCTTGAGGAAGTCGAGGCCGTCCATCACCGGCATGTTCCAGTCGAGGAGCACCACGTCCGGCATCACTTCCTTGCAGGAATTCAGGGCATCCTGACCGTCCTCGGCCTCCCGGATCTCGAAATTGAGCTCCTCCAGGATGCGCCGCGCAACCTTGCGGATGACCTTGGAGTCATCGACGATCAGACAAGACTTCATATCCCAACTCCTGTTCGCACTGCCTGTCCTGCATCACGCCGCCGCGAGCCCGAAGTCGATCAGTCGCTCCACGTCCACGACCACCATCAGCTCGCCGTCGAGGCGATAGATGCCGCTCGAGACTTCCTGCCAGCGCGGGTCGAGCGTCACCGGATTGCGCTCGAAATTGGCGCCGCTCAGGGACAGCACTTCGCCCACGCTGTCGATGAGCAGGCTGTAGGGTTCGCCGCCATGGTCCACCACGATGCTCATGTGGGGCTCGTTGGCCGCGCGCGGCGGCAGGCCGAGGCGGGCGCGAAGATCGATCGCGGTCACGATGCGGCCGCGAAGATTGAGGACCCCCGCCACCGCATGCGGCGCGAGCGGGATCGGCGTGATCTTGTGGGACGCCAGCACGTCATGGACCGCCATCACGGGAATGCCCATGAGCTGCCCGGCCAGCCGCACGGTCACGAAATCGCTGCTGCGCGGCTCAATCTTGCTGACCTTGCTGTCCGTGGCGGTCCGGCTCATGCCACCTTCTCCCGTTGTTCGGCGATCACATGGGGACGATCGAGATGTTCGTTGAGGCTCGCAAGCAATGCGTCGCGGTCGAACTTGGCGACGTAATCGTCGAAGCCCGCATCACGGCCGCGCGCGAAGTCCCTGGGGCTCGCATGGGCCGAGAGCGCAAGCAACGGCACGTCCCGCCAGCCGCCGTTGCGGCGGATCTCGCTGGCGAATTCGAAGCCGTCCATGCCCGGCATCTCGATGTCGCTGATGATGGCGTCGAAATGCATGCCCTTGGCGCGGAGCTGCAGCGCCTCGTCGGCGGTCGCCACACTGGTCACCGCATAGCCCGCGGCGGTCAGCAGGGGCTTCAGCATGTTGCGGAAGAAGCTGCTGTCATCGACCATGAGCACCTGGCGCGTGGCGTCGCGGGCCGACGAGCGGCGGCCGGAGCTGCTCACCCATTCCCCGAAGCAGCGCGACATGAAGTGGGACACGTCCACGATCTCCGTCGCCCGGCCGGCGATCACCGCCGTGCCGACGATGCCCTTGACGTCGGAGAGGAGCTCGATCTCCACCTTGTCCTCGACAATGTCGATGATCTCGTCCACAGCAAGGCCCATGCTGCGGTCGTGGTCGGTGAAGACGATGACCGGCTGGCGTCCTTCGTCCTTCAGGCGGCAGCCGTCCATGATGGCGAGCGGCATGAGCTGGTCGCGATACTGCACGACCGGCTCGCCGTCCGAATATTCGACCGTCTCCACCGGCAGCTCCTCGAGCCGTGCGACCAGCGACAGGGGCACCGCGCGCGGGGTGCGGCTGCCGGCGCGGAAGACCAGCATGGCCTCGCGCTCGGTCTCGAGATGGGTCGCGCGCACGTCCGCCTCCGCCCGGCGCTCGGTGTCGCTCATGACGTCGGCGGTCTGGGCCGCGATGCCGTTGGGGTCGAGAATCATGATGACGCTGCCGTCGCCGAGAATGGTGTTGCCCGAATAGACGGTGAGGTCGCGAAGGATGGGCGCGACGGGCTTCACCACGATTTCCTCGGTGTCATAGACCTGGTCCACCACGATGCCGAAGGTGAAGGTGCCGACCTGGGTGACGACAATGAATTCCTCGCCGTTCTGGTTCTCCCGCGGCAGCTGCAGCACGTCATGGAGGTTGATGAGCGGCAGGAGATGGTCGCGGAGGCGCAGCACCGGCGTCGCATTGATATGCTCGATCCGGTGGTCGGATTCGGCCGAGACGCGCACCAGCTCAAGGACGCTGATCTGCGGGATGGCGAAGCGTTCGCTGCCGCACTTGACGATGAGCGCGGCGACGATCGCCAGCGTCAGCGGGATCTTGATGATGAAGCTGGTGCCCTGCCCTTCCGTGGACTTGAGGTCGATGGTGCCGCCGATCTTCTCGATATTGCTGCGCACCACGTCCATGCCGACGCCGCGGCCCGAGACGTTGGTCACCTTCTCGGCCGTGGAGAAGCCGGGATGGAAGATGAACTTCTGGACCTGCTGGTCCGACATCTCGGTGAGCTCGGCTTCGGACGCAAGACCGTTGGCCAGGATCTTCTTCTTGATCCTGGCGACGTTGAGGCCCGCGCCGTCGTCCGTCACCTCGACGATGATATGGCCGCCCTCGTGATAGGCGTTCAGGCGGATGACGCCGGTCTCGGGCTTGCCCGCGGCGAGGCGGTCCGCCGGCATCTCGATGCCGTGGTCCGCCGAGTTGCGCACCATGTGGGTCAGCGGATCCTTGATGAGCTCCAGCACCTGGCGGTCAAGCTCGGTGTCGGCGCCGACCATCTGGAGATCGATCTTCTTGCCGAGTTCGACGCTGAGGTCGCGGATGATGCGCGGCAGCTTGGCCCAGGCATTGCCGATGGGCTGCATGCGCGTCTTCATGACGCCTTCCTGCAGCTCGGTGGTGCACTGGCTGAGGCGCTGCAGCGGCACCGCGAATTCGGAATCGCCCGTGCGGCGCAGGATCTGGAGGAGCTGGTTGCGGGTCAGCACCAGCTCGCTCACCATGTTCATGAGGTCTTCAAGAAGCTCCACATTGACGCGGATGGTCTGGGCGCCGATGGCGTCGCCCGCCTTGGGATCCGTGGCCTTCGCCTCGGCCGCCTTGGGCGCTTCCTGCTTGTGGGGCTTCTCGGCGGTCGCATCGTTGCTTTCCGCCGCGCTCCGGGCCGCGGGCATGGAGGCGGCGACGGCCGCGGCGATTTCCGGATCGTCCGGGCCGGGGGCGGCGAGGAAGGCCGCTTCCAGCTCCTCGAGACTCACCTCGCCCTCCTTGAGCTCCCGCTCGGGCTCCGGTTCGGGCTCGGGTTCGGGCGCGGGCGCCGCCATCTTCGGCGCGGCCGCCACCAGCTGGCCCGCGGCGCAGGCATTGAGCCGGCCGATGAGGTCGGAGTCGTCGCCCTCGGGCTCGGCCTCGTTGGCGGCGAGCCCGGCCAGGATCATCTTGATGCAGTCGAGAGACTCGAGGACGAGGGTCACCGCCTCGGCGGTCACCTCAAGCTCGCCGTCGCGGAACTTGCCGAGCACGTTTTCGGACGCATGGGCCACCGCCTCGAGGCGCGGCAGGCCGAGGAAGCCGCAGGTCCCCTTGATGGTGTGGACCAGCCGGAAGATGTTGTCGAGAACGCCCTTGTTGTTGGGATCCTGCTCGAGCTTCACGATCTCGACGTCAATGACGTCAATGCTTTCGGCGGTTTCCGTGAGAAACTCATTCAGCAAGTCATCCATGGGCGGAACCCAGCTTCCTCTCGACCGGCCGGAATCGCTTGTCCGGCGCCCCTTTCAAAGGACGTCCGGTTCCGGAGAAAAGCGGGGCTTCTCCGGAGGCATGCGCGGACGATCCAGCCCCTGCTCCACGCATGGGCCCAAGATCGGAGAAAGAAGTTAAAAAGCTCCTAAAGGAAGGCTTCAGACAAGGCGCACGGCAAGGCGCAGCAGGCGATCCTGCTCGTAGGCGGCGGTGATGCTGCCGCCCACGAGCCGGGCCATGGCCGCCGCCAGATGGGCGGGCGCCGTCTTGGGGTCGAGGGCGTCGATCTCGGCCTCTCCCTTGAGGGCAGTCGCCATCTCGGGCTTGAACAGCAGGCGGTCGCCCGTCGCCGTCACGGTGAGCTCCAGTTGGCCGCCGCTCCGCGCGCTGCCGACGGCAAGGACGCCGCCCCGGAGCAAGGCCTCGCTCGCGATCAGGATGAGGTTGAGGAGGATTTTTCCGGCCTCGCGGGTGACTTCGAGGATCTCCGCCTCCCAGGCGAGCTGCACCTTGCCGCCCGCGAAATAGGCGGTGGCGGCATCGCGCAGGGCCGCCGCCGGAATGGTGCCGCCGAAGCCGCTGCCCGCCCCGAAGGCAAGGCGGAAGAATTGCAGGCGCTGCGCCGTCTGGCCCGCGCTTTGCGCCAGAAGCTCCACCACCTGGCGGCGGATGTCGGGGTCGTCCTCGTCGGCGAGGATCTCGAGACCGTTGGAGAAGGCGCCCACGGGATTGACAAGGTCGTGGCAGAGCCGCGAGCACAGGAGGGCGGAGAAAGCAATGCTGTCGGTCATGCGCGAATACCCCCAAGGTCTATCCCGCCCGCGACGCCAGGCGCCTTCGCTGTTTATACCGGGACGCCGCCGCTTGCAACCGGCCGCCGCCGGCGCTAATGCTGAGCCGCCGAAAGGCCGCACCGGAGGAAACATAAGTCCATGGACAACGCCGCCAAGCTCCTGCCCGTCCTCGAAGCCCTCGCAATCGAAGCGGGCGCCGCCATCATGGAAGTCCGCGGCCGCGGCGCCGACATCCGGGAGAAGCCGGATCACTCCCCGGTGACGGACGCGGACGAGGCGGCCGAGCGCATCATCATCCGGGGCCTCAGGGACCTTCTGCCGGATACCCCGATCGTCGCCGAGGAAAGCACGGCGGCGGGCCACTGCCCCGCCCCGGGCGCGCTGTTCTGGCTGGTCGATCCCCTGGACGGCACCAAGGAATTCGTCCGCGGCAAGGGGGAATTCACGGTCAATATCGCCCTCGTCCGGCACGGCGCGCCGATTGCCGGCGTCGTTCATGCCCCGGCCCTCGGGCGGCTCTATGCCGGGGCCGAAGGCCAGGGCGCCGAGCTCGTCGAAGTGACCGGAAGCAAGCCCGCCATGCGCCGCGCCATCGCCGTGCGCGAAGCATCGCGGGACGCCCTGGTGGCGATCGCCAGCAAGTCGCACCGGCTGCCCCAGACCGACGCCTTCCTCGACCGTCTGCCTCTCGCCGAAAGCCGCGCCGTGGGGAGTTCCCTCAAGTTCTGCGTCATCGCCGAGGGCGGGGCCGACATCTATCCCCGCTTCGGCGAGACCATGGAATGGGACACGGCGGCGGGTCAGGCGGTGCTGACCGCGGCGGGCGGACAGGTGCTCGCCTGGGACGGCAGCCCCTTCGCCTACGGCAAGCCGGGCTATCGCAACGCGGGCGGCTTCCTCGCGCTCGGCCGCCTGCCCGCGGACTTCCTCAGATCCCTGCTCCCTTGACCAGCGCCCAGGCGGCGAAGGCCCAGATGAGGATCGCCGAGCCGCGATTGATGAGCGTCAGATGATGGTCGGAAAGCCGCCCGCGCACCATCTGGGCGATGCGACAGATGACGAGCCACCACAGGGCGGAGCCCAGGAACACCCCCGCGACGATGGTCGCCGCATCCCCCGCTGAATCCGTGCGGGTGAAACCGACGCTGGTGAACAGCGCGATGAATCCGAGGGCGGTCAGCGGATTCGATATGGTGAGCGCGAAGGTCGCGACAATGCCGCGGAAGATGTCGCGGGCGCGCGGCACGGGATCGGTCAGGTGGGGATGGCTCCGCCAGGTGACGATCCCCATGACGAGAAGGATCAAGGCGCCGCCGAGCGCCAGCCAGCGCTCGATTGTCAGCAGCATGGCGGAGATGCTGCTGAGCCCGAAGGCGGCGACGGTCGCGAAAAGCGTATCCCCCGCCGCCGCGCCCATGCCGACGAGGAAGCCTTCGAGCGCCCCCTTGCGGATCGCCCGCTGGATGCAGATGACGTTGACCGGGCCCACGGGCGCCGCCACCAGCACGCCGATCACCGCCCCCACCGCCAGGAACCAAAGACTCATGCCGCCGTTTCCTTGAAAAGACCGGCGGCCCCGCTCAATTCGGCGCGTAAATGCGCGACCTGGGTGATATCCGCCATTCAAAAACGTCCTAGATTTGCGATAATGAATCCCGGGTTGAGACCCGCGCAGTTAGTAGTCTTGCGTTCATTGAAGGAGAGCGCCGATGAACCGCGTTGAACTGTGGCGTCTGGGTTACCGTCTCACCACGGCAGAGATCCTGTATCACATGCCGGACCATCCAGGATTGCTGCAAACCTATGTGTGGCAGGATTTCGACCTGGCGCCGCGCTTTCCCATCCTGAAGAAGTTCCTGGATTTCTGGGAAGGCAATCTGGAGGGCAAGCTGCATACGGTGACCGTGGCCTCCACAGAGATCATCACGCCGCGGGAATTCCGCTTCGCCGACGTCAATCTGACGCTGCACTGAGCGTCCCGTCGAAGCGCAGCGGGGCGCCCGCGGGCGCGCCCAGGAGCGCGCCTTCCCACATCACCCGGCGGCCCCGGATGACGGTCCCGACCGGCTTGCCGGTGACGCTGCGGCCGGCGAACGGCGTCCAGCCGCAGCGGCTGGCGATCCAGTCGTCGGTGATGGTCCATTGCTGCTTGAGGTCGACGATGGTGAAGTCGGCGTCATAGCCCGCGGCGAGCCGCCCCTTGGCAGCAAGGCCGAAGATCCGCTGCGCGCCAGCGCTCGTGAGATCCACCAGGCGGGCGAGCGTGAGCCGCCCCGCATGCACATGGTCGAGGAGAAGGGGCAGCAGGGTCTGCACCCCGGTCATGCCCGAGGGGGACGAGGGATAGGGCTTCGCCTTTTCCTCCCGCGTATGCGGCGCGTGGTCGGAGCCGATCACGTCCACGATTCCCGCACTCACCCCCCACCACAGGCCGGCGCGATGCTCCGCATCCCGGATAGGCGGATTCATCTGGGCGAGGGTGCCGAGCGCCTCGTAGCATTCGGGCGCGGCGAGGGTCAGGTGTTGCGGCGTCGTCTCCACGCTCGCGATGTCCTTGTGGGCGGCAAGGAAGCGCATCTCGTCCGCCGTCGTCACATGAAGGATATGGATGAGGCGGCCCGCCTGCCGGGCGAGCCGCACGGCGCGGGTGGTGGCGCGGAGCGCCGCCTCCGCATCCCGCCAGTGGGGATGCTGGCGCACGTCGCCGGAATCCGTCAGGTGCTTGCGCTCGCGCATGCGCTCCTCATCCTCCGCATGGATGGCGACGCGGCGGCGGCCATGGCGCAGCACCTCAAGCAGGGTCGCATCGTCGGAGACCAGAAGGTCGCCGGTGGATGCGCCCATGAACACCTTGACCCCGGCGCAGCCGGGCATGCGCTCGATCTCCGGCAGGTCGCGGATATTGTCGGCGGTGGCGCCCACATAGAAGGCATGGTCGCACCACATGCGGCCGCGGGCGCGGGCGAGCTTGTCCGCAACCGCCTCCGCCGTGGTGGTGGACGGCTTGGTGTTCGGCATCTCGAACACGGCGGTGACCCCGCCGAGAACGGCGGCCATGGAGCCGGTCGCGAGATCCTCCTTGTGGTCGAGCCCCGGCTCGCGGAAATGGACCTGGCTGTCGATCACCCCGGGCAGGACATGAAGGCCCGTCGCATCGATCACCTCGGCGGCATCGGCCCGGGACAGGTCGCCGATCTCCACCGTCCGGCCGTCCTTCACGCCGATATCCGCGAGAGCGCTGCCCGCATGGTTGACGACGGTGCCGTTCCGGATGATGAGATCGTATGAAGCAGGCATGATGCGCCGGTCCGCTTGTATCTTGACGGGCTTTCTGAATACGCTTCCCATACCGCTTTGACAAGGATGCAGGCTTGCGCCGAAGGGCGGCAGGCCCCATCTGCATCATCCGGTCTGCAGGAATGGAACAGGAGGTTGTGAAGTGTCGGGGACCAACGGGACGGCCCATCTGTCGGCGCGCGGGGTGATCGCCCTCGAGGGGGACGAGCGGCGGCAATTCCTTCAGGGGATCGTCACCAACGACCTGAACGCCCTCGGGCCGACCACGCCCCTCTATGCCGCCCTGCTCACCCCCCAGGGCAAGTATCTCCACGACTTCATCATCGTCGAGGACGGCGCGCGCCTGCTGCTCGATTGCGAGGCGGCGCGGCGGGCGGATCTCCTGCGCCGGTTGATGATGTATCGCCTCCGGGCGAGGGTGGAGATCAGCGACCTCACCGAAACCCATGCCGTCATCGCCTGGTGGGGCGAACGGGTGCCGCCGGAGCTTCCGGAAGACGCCGTCGCCTGTGACGACCCCCGCCATCCCCGGCTCGGCCGCCGCGCCATCGTGCCGCGGGACCGGATCCCGGCGGCCCTCGGCTCGGACGCCGAATGGGACGACCATCGCCTGACGCTCGGCATCCCCGACGCCTCCCGCGATTTCGAGGTGGAGCGCACCCTGATCCTGGAAGGCAATCTGGACGCCCTGAACGGCGTCAGCTTTTCCAAGGGCTGCTATGTGGGGCAGGAGCTGACGGCGCGCATGAAGCATCGCGGCCGGGTGCGCAAGCGCCTGCTGCCCGTCGCCGTGGAAGGCCCCCTGCCCGCGCCCGATACGCCGATCCTGAAGGACGGGCGGGAGATCGGCCATATCCGCTCCGGCCGCGGACGCCGGGCGATCGCCTATCTGCGGGTGGAGGACATGGAACTGGGCGCCCATTATCCTTGTGGCGACGCCCACGTGATTCCCGAGCGGCCGGAATGGCTGCCTCCCGAATGGCTCGATGTCGGCGGCAAGGAGGAAGCATGAATGATGCGGCTGAGATGGGGCGCTGCCCCTGGTGCGGCGACGATCCCCTCTATATGCGCTATCACGACAACGAATGGGGCGTGCCGGAGCGGGACCCCCGCGCGCTATATGAAAAGCTGATCCTCGACGGCTTCCAGGCGGGCCTGTCCTGGATCACCATCCTGCGCAAGCGCGACAATTTCCGCGCCGCCTTCGACGGCTTCGAGCCCGAGGCGATCGCCCGCTACGACGCGGGGAAGATCGAACGTCTGATGCAGGATGCGGGCATCGTCCGCAACCGCGCCAAGATCGAGGGCGCCGTGAAGTCCGCCCGCGCCTGGCTCGACCTTCGCGAGCGGGGCGTCGATTTCGCGGACTTCCTGTGGCAGTTCACCGATGGCCGCATGATCGTGAACCACTGGCGGAAGGGGGATCCCGTCCCCGCCACCTCGCCGGAATCCGTCGCCATGAGCAAGGCCTTGAAGAAGGAGGGGTTCGTCTTCTGCGGGCCGACCATCACCTACGCCTTCATGCAGGCGGTGGGCATGGTCAACGACCATTACGTCCATTGCCACCGCCATGCGGCCTGCGCCGCATTGGGCGCCTGACCCGGGGGAGCCCCGCCCATGGACAAGCTCACGGCCATGCGGGTCTTCGCCGCCGTGGTGGACGAAGGCGGCTTCAGCGCGGCGGCGCGGCGGCTTCACATGTCCAAGTCCGCCGTCAGCACCTGGGTGCGGGATCTCGAGGCGGAGCTCGGCACCGGCCTGTTGAACCGCACCACCCGCAGCGTGACCCTGACCGAAGCCGGGCGGCGCTACAAGGCGCGCATCGACCAGATCCTCGCCGACATTGCGGAAGCCGAGGCGGAAGCGGGGTCGGACACCCTGGAGCCGCGCGGGGTGCTGCGCGTCACCGTCGGCACATCCTTCGCGACCCGGGCGCTCGCGCCCCTCATCGGCCCCTTCATGGCCCGCCATCCCAAGGTGGAGGTCGATCTCAACCTCTCCGACCGCTTCGTGGATCTGGTGGAGGAAGGCTTCGACCTTGCGATCCGCATCGGCTATCTGCCGGATTCGAGCCTCACCGCCCGCAAGCTCGGCGAGACGCGGCGCGTGGTCGCCGCAGCACCTTCCTATCTCGAGCGCCATGGCAGACCGGAACGGCCCGAGGATCTGCGAAACCACAACTGCCTCATCTACAGCCTGACGAACGGCGGCGGCTGGGGCTTCCAGCGCGACGGCAAGGCCTTCACCGTCCATGTCACGGGCAATCTTGCGGTGAACAACGGCGAGATCCTGCGCCAGGCCGCCATCGACGGCCTCGGCATATGCCTTGCCCCCACCTTCATCATCCATGACTGCCTGGCGCAGGGCACGCTCGTCCCCCTGCTCACCGAATACGAGCTGCCGGCCCTCGGAATCCATGCGGTCTTCCCCTCCCACCGGCATCTCAGCGCCAAGGTGCGGAGCTTCATCGATTTCGTGGCGGCGGAGTTGCGCGCGATCGACGCGAACTGTTCGCGATAGTCGAACGGTATTTTTTAAAACAGCCTGATTGTTCCAGCGATAAGCACCGACTACCTTTTGGGCATAACCAATGACCCGCTCAAAAGGAGATGTGCTTCATGACCACCCGCATCCTCGTCCTCTATTACTCGAGCTACGGCCATATCGAGACCCTGGCCAAGGCGGTCGCCGAAGGCGCCCGGGAAGTGCCGGGAACCGAGGTCGTCATCAAGCGCGTTCCCGAACTGGTGCCCGAGGATGTCGCCCGCAAGGCGGGCATCCGGCTCGAGCAGGAAGCGCCCATCGCCAATCCCGGCGAGGTGGGCGACTATGACGCCATCATCGTCGGAACCCCCACCCGCTTCGGCAACATGGCGGCGCAGATGCGCAATTTCTGGGACCAGACCGGCAGCGTCTGGGTGAAGGGCGGGCTCGCCGGCAAGGTGGGCAGCGTCTTCACCTCCACCGGCACCGGCGGCGGCAACGAGACCACCATCATCAGCACCATCTTCACGCTGATGCATCACGGCATGGTCATCGTCGGCCTGCCCTATACACACCCGAAGGCGACGGACATCAGCGCGCCGCGGGGCGGGTCGCCCTATGGCGCGGGCACGCTCGCCGGACCGGACGGCAGCCGTCAGCCGTCGGAGACCGAGCTCGAACTCGCCCGCTTCCAGGGACGGCATGTGGCGGATATCGCAACCCGCCTCAAGAAGTAACCGGCGACAGGCAAGTGAAAGGAATCCCGCCATGGGCATGCTCATCGAAGGCAAGTGGCACGACGTCTGGTACGACACCGCCAAAACGGGCGGCGCCTTCCGGCGGGAATCCGCGCAATTCCGCAACTGGATCACGCCAGACGGCGCGCCCGGCCCCACGGGCGCGGGCGGCTTCCGGGCGGAAGCCGGGCGCTACCATCTTTATCTCTCCCTCGCCTGCCCCTGGGCGCACCGCACCCTGATCTTCCGCGCCCTCAAGGGGCTCGAGGACATGATCTCGATCTCCGTCGTCCACCCGCTGATGGCGTCCGACGGCTGGACCTTCGATCCCGCCCCCGGCGTCATCCCCGACCCGATTCATGGCGCGCGATATTTATGGGAAATCTATCGCGCCGCCGACCCCAGTTACACGGGCCGGGTCACCACGCCGACGCTCTGGGACAGGAAGCAGGGGACCATCGTCTCCAACGAAAGCGCGGACATCATCCGCATGTTCAACAGCGCCTTCGACCATCTGGGCGCGCGGCCGGGGGACTATTATCCCGAACCGCTGAGGTCCGAGATCGATGCGGTCAACGATTTCGTCTACGACAACGTCAACAACGGCGTCTACAAGGCGGGCTTCGCGACGTCGCAGAAGGCCTATGACGCCGCGGTCACCGACCTGTTCGATGCGCTCCACGAGCTGGATCAACGCCTCGCCCGGCAGCGCTATCTCGTGGGCAACCGCCTGACCGAAGCGGACTGGCGGCTGGTGACGACCCTGTTCCGCTTCGACGAGGTCTATCACACCCATTTCAAGTGCAACCGCAAGCCGCTTGTGGATTTCCCGCGGCTCTGGGCCTTCACGCGGGAGCTCTACCAGATGCCGGGGATCGCCGCGACCCTCAACATGGACCATATCAAGATCCACTATTACGCAAGTCACAGGACCATCAACCCGTCCGGCGTCATCCCCGTGGGTCCCGCGCCGGATTTCGCCGCACCCCACGGCCGTGAACGTTACGGCCGGGCCGAACCCGTAGAGGTGACGTCATGATCATCGCGCAGAACATCCGCCCCCTGGCCCGCATCATCCGGGCCGCAGCCACCATCGAAGGCGCGGACATGCCCGTGCGCCGGGCGCTGTCCGCCCATGCCGGGGTCTATCCCGATCCCTTCCTGATGCTCGACCATTTCGGCCCGGCGGAGGTGGGGCCGCATACGCAAGGCTTCCCGCCCCATCCCCATCGCGGCTTCGAGACCGTGACCTACATGCTGTCCGGCGCCATCGAGCATAACGACAGCTTCGGCGGCCACGCGGAAATCGGCCCCGGCGACGTGCAATGGATGACGGCGGGCGCGGGCATCCTCCATTCGGAGACGATCCCGCGACATCTGCAGGAGAGCGGCGGCACGGTGGAAGGGCTGCAGATCTGGGTCAATCTGCCGAAGGACAAGAAAGCCGCCGAGCCCGGCTATCAGGTGATCCGCGGCGCCGAACTTGCGGATCTCGCGGGCGTCGCACCCGGGGTTTCGGGCAAGCTCATCGCGGGGACGCTCTTCGGCCGCAAGGGCCCGGCGCGAAGCTTCACCGAGATGACCATCGCCGTCCTCGAACTCGCCGCCGGGGCATGGCTCGACCTCGATCTGCCGCCCGCCATGAACGTCGCGATCTATGTGGCGGCGGGGGAAGTGGCGACGGCCGACGACACCACGGTCGCCGCCGCCCGCACCCTGCGGTTCGAACCCGGCGAGGGCCGGATCGTGCTGCGGGCGCATACCCCCGCCCGTCTCCTGCTCATGGCCGGCGTGCCGCTCCATGAGCCGGCGGTCGCCCGCGGCCCCTTCGTGATGACGACCGAGGGAGAGGTCCGCCAGGCCATGCTGGACTTCCAGATGGGGCGCTTCGGCGTCCTCAACCGCTGACGGAAGACTGTTGCGGGGCGGCGTTGATGCGCCCCGCCACTTCCGCCAGGATCTCGTAGGACCGGACCCGGGCCTTGTGCTCGTAGATGGCGGCGGCGACGATGATCTCGTCGGCCCGGGTCTCCGCGATCAGCTGCCGCAGGCCCTGCTCCACCGTCGCGGGGCTTCCCACCACCGAACATTGCAGCATGCGCATGGCCTGTGCCTTTTCCATGGGCGTCCAGTAGGCCTCGATGTCGGGAATGGGCGGCTGCAGCCGGCCGCGGGTGCCGCGGAACAGGTTCGCGAACTGCTGCTGGGCCGAGGTGAAGAGGAATCGCGCCTCCTCGTCCGTCGGCGCGGCGAACACATTGGCCCCGATCATGACGTAGGGCCGGTCGAGCTGGGCCGAAGGCTGGAAGCGCTCGCGATAGATGCGGATCGCATGATGAAGATGATCGGGCGCGAAATGGGACGCGAAGGCGTAAGGGAGCCCCAGCATGGCAGCAAGCTGCGCGCCGAACAGGCTTGATCCCAGGATCCACAGGGGCACGTGTGTGTCCGCCCCGGGGACCGCAACGATCTTCTGCCCCGGCTCGGGCGTGCCGAGATAGTTCTGCAGCTCCACCACGTCCTGCGGGAAGTTCTCGGCGCTCATGGGGTCGCGGCGCAGCGCGCGGAGCGTCAGCTGATCCGTCCCGGGCGCGCGGCCGAGGCCGAGATCGATGCGGCCGGGATAGAGGCTGGCGAGCGTTCCGAACTGCTCGGCGATGACGAGGGGCGAATGGTTGGGCAGCATGATGCCCCCGGCGCCCACACGGATGGTGCTGGTGCCGCCCGCGACGAAGCCGATCACCACCGAGGTCGCGGCGCTTGCGATCCCCACCATGTTGTGATGCTCGGCCAGCCAGAAGCGCTCGTATCCCAGGCGCTCCGCATGGCGCGCGAGATCGAGGGAATTGTGCAGCGCCTCGCGCGGGGTCGAGCCTTCCGCGATGAAGGCGAGATCGAGCACCGAAAATACCGTCATGACTGCTCCTTGGCCGCGGCCGCCGCGGTCAGGCGTTATCCGTTTCCCGGCTGGCCGCATCCAGATGATCGAGCTGTTCCGCCGTGAGCGTGAGCCGCATGGCGCCCAGCAATTCTTCCATCTGGGCAAGGCTGGTCGCACTTGCAATGGGTGCGGCCACCCCCGGCTGCGCCGCCGTCCAGGCGAGCGCCACCTGGGCCGGGACCGCGCCGGTCTCCGCCGCCACCTTGTCGAGTGCCCTCCGCCGGTTCGTCCACGAACACGCCCACCGGCTCGGGCCCGACGACCCACTC
>CAZDSS010000061.1:0-16649 GCA_964508185.1 uncultured Sphingomonadales bacterium | reverse complement strand
TCGTTGTCGTTGAGGATGACGACGAGGCGGGAATGGAGATGGCCCGCATTGTTCATGGCCTCGTAGGCCATGCCCGCGGTCATGGCGCCGTCGCCGATGACGGCGATCACATGTTCGTCGCTCTTGCGCAGATCGCGCGCCACCGCCATGCCGAGAGCGGCCGAGATGGAGGTGGAGCTGTGCGCCGCGCCGAACGGGTCGTATTCGCTTTCCGACCGCTTGGTGAAGCCCGAAAGGCCGCCGCCCTTGCGCAGGGTGCGGATGCGGTCGCGCCGCCCGGTCAGGATCTTGTGCGGGTAGGACTGGTGCCCCACGTCCCAGATGAGCTTGTCCTTCGGCGTGTCGAACACATAGTGGAGCGCGACCGTGAGCTCCACCACGCCGAGACCGGCGCCGAGATGGCCGCCCGTTTCGGACACCGCGTCGATCATCTCCCGGCGCACCTCGTCCGCGAGCTGCGCGAGCTGTTCCGGCTTCAGCTTCTTGATGTCGCGCGGATCGCGGATGGTATCGAGAAGCGGCGTCTTCGGTCTCTCGGTCAAGATCTGTCTCGTGGCAGTTAAAGGGGCCGCTCAGCGGCTCCGGTTTATAGCAAATCGGGCGACGGCGCGCAAAAGGCCGGCCTGCTCGCCGAAGGGTTCAAGATGGGCGATGGCTTGGTCCACCAGAAGTCCCGCCTGCAGCCGGGCCCGCTCGACGCCGAGCGCCGCGACGAAGGTCGCCTTGCCGGCCGCCGCATCCTTGCCCGCCCGCTTGCCCATGGCCTCGGGATCGCCTTCGACATCCAGAAGGTCGTCGGCGATCTGGAAGGCGAGGCCCAGGTTCTGGGCATAGCCCTTGAGGGCGTGGCGCTTGGCGGGCGTCGCGCGGCCGAGGATCGCGCCCGCTTCGGCGGAAAAACAGATGAGCGCGCCGGTCTTCATGTTCTGCAGCCGCGTGATGGCGGCAAGGTCCATGTCGGTGGTGGCCGCCGCAAGGTCGATCATCTGGCCCCCCACCATGCCCTGATGGCCGCTCGCCTGGGCGAGGCAGCGGATGAGCTCCAGCCGCACCCGCGGATCCGCGTGGCAGCTTTCGTGGGACAAAATCTCGAAGGCGATGGTGAGCAGGGCGTCGCCCGCGAGGATCGCCGTCGCCTCGTCGAACTTGATATGGGCCGTGGGCTGGCCGCGGCGCATGTCGTCGTTGTCCATGGCGGGAAGGTCGTCATGGATCAGGGAATAGGTATGGACGCATTCCACGGCGGCGGCGACCCGCAGGGCGCATTCCTGGGCGACGCCGAAAAGCTCCGCGCTCGCCATCACGAGGAAGGGGCGGAGCCGCTTGCCCCCGGCCATGATGGAATAGCGCATGGCTTCGGCAAGCCGCGCCTCGGGTCCCGCCGGCTCGGGCAGCAGGCGGTCGAGCTTGGCTTCCACCGCCTGGGCGGCGTCGGCCAGCGCCTTTTCCACGGTGACGAAGGGCACGATCACGTTCATTACTCGATGTCCAGAGGCTCGAGCCCCACGGCGCCGTCGGGGCCCGTGGTGATCTTGCGGATGCGCGCTTCCGCGTCCTGGAGCTTGGCCTCGCAAAGCTGGCGGAGCTGCGTGCCGCGGGTATAGATCTCGATCGACTCCTCGAGCGAGACCTGACCGGTCTCGAGCCGCTGCACGATGGTCTCGAGGGCGTTCAACGCCTCCTCGAAGCTCATGGCCCGGATGTCCTCCGGAAGGTCCGCCAGTTGCCGTGTCGCCATATTCCTTCCTTGCCTCCTGATCCTGCGCCGCCCGTCTCAGGCCTCCATCAGCGCCGTCACATGGGCGGCCGCCGAACGCGCGAGCGCTTCCAGATGGTAGCCCCCTTCGAGCGCCGATACTACCCGCCCATGGCACAAGTTCCGCGCCAGCGCGCAGATTTCCCGCGTCACCCATGCATAATCCTGATCCGTCAGGCAAAGTCCGGCCAGGGGATCCAGCTCATGGGCGTCAAATCCGGCCGAAATCAGAATGATGTCGGGCCTGAAGGCGCTGAGTGCCGGAAAGATCCGGTTTTCATAGGCTGACCGGAATATGGCAGAGCCGGCCCCGGGGTCAAGGGTCACATTGAGGACGTGGGGCCCTCTGTCGGCAAGGCCCGTTCCCGGATAAAGCGGCGCCTGATGGCTGGACGCAAAGAAGAAATCCGGGTCCTCCACCGCCACCACCTCGGTGCCGTTGCCGTGATGGACGTCGAAATCGACGACCGCGACCCGCTTCAGGCCATGGACCGCGCGGGCGTGCATCGCCCCGATCGCCACGTTGTTGAACAGGCAGAAGCCCATGGCGCGGGCGCGCTCCGCATGATGTCCCGGCGGCCGCACGGCGCAGAAGGCATTCGATACCTCGCCGGATACGACCGCATCCACCGCGGCGCAGACCGCCCCCGCGACGCGAAGAGCCGCTTCGCCCGAGCCGGGGGACATGACCGTGTCGGGATCGAGATTGCGGTATCCCTGGCCGGGTTCAGCGGAAAGCACTGCATCCACGTAATGTTCGGGATGGACGCGGGTGAGTTCCTCCCGACTCGCCCGGCGCGCCTCCCGGCGGTCGAGGGCGGCGAAGCGGGGCTCATCGAGCGCGGCGGATATCGCCTCAAGCCGCGCGATGCGCTCCGCATGACCCGGTCCGGTGTCATGCCTGAGGCAGGCGGCATGGGTGAAAAGGGCAGTGGTCATGGGGTGAGATCCATGAAAGCTCCGGATTGTCGACGACGGATGCTGTCGCCCGCGTCAGGCCCCGCCCGCCGACTTGCGCGGGCCTTGCTCCGCCTCCGCCGCCGCCCGCTTCGCCTTTTCCTCGGCAATGAGTTCCTTCTTGGACAGCTTGCCGATCATGGTCTTGGGCAGCTGGTCGCGGAACTCCACCTCCCGCGGCAGCTCGTGCTTGCCGATGCGGGTGCGGAGATAGGAGATGAGCTCGTCGGCGGTCAGGCCCTCGTGCCCCGGCTTCAGCGTCACGAAGGCCTTGGGGATCTCGCCCATATGCTCGTCCGGGACGCCGATCACCACCGCCTCGGCCACCGCCGGATGGGTGTAGATCGCTTCCTCCACGAGACGCGGGAAGACGTTGAAGCCGCCGACCAGGATCAGGTCCTTGGCGCGGTCGATGATGTAGGTGTAACCGTCCTCGTCCATGTAGCCGAGGTCGCCCGTCAGCAGCCGGCCGTTGACGATGGTCCGGGCCGTGGCGTCGGGCCGCTTCCAGTAGCCCTTCATCACCTGCGGTCCCGCGATCGCAAGCTCCCCGATCTCGCCCAGGGGCATTTCCCGGGTCGGATCGTCATGATCCACGATCACGATGTCGGTTCCCGGCACCGGCAGGCCGATGGAGCCCGCCCGGGCGCGGTCCGACGGATTGAGGGCCGCGACCGGCGCGCTTTCGGTCAGACCATAGCCTTCCACAAGCTTGCAGCCCGACACCTCCTCGAACGCCTTCTTGAGCTCGACGGGCAGCGGCGCGCCGCCCGAGATGCAGGCGCGCAGGGACCGCAATCCCCCCTTCGCCGCCAGCGGATGGTTGAGGAAGGCGTGATACATGGTGGGCACGCCCATCATGATGGTCGCCTTGCGCCGCCGGATGAGCTTCATGGCCGCCTCGAGCTCGAACTTGGGCAGCATGAGCATCTCGATCCCGGCGGCGATGCTGAGATTCATGACGCCCGTCATGGCGAAGACATGGAAGAGCGGCAGGGCGGCGAGCGAGCGGTCCTGCCCCGGGGTGAGATCGGGGTCCGCGAGCTTGCTCTGCATGGCGTTGATATAGAGATTGGCGTGGGTCAGCATGGCGCCCTTGGGCGTCCCCGTGGTGCCGCCCGTATATTGCAGGACCGCCACGTCCTCCATGGGATCGATCGCGACGAGCGGACAGGCGCCGTCGTTCTGCAAGAGATCGCGGAAGCGCACATGACTTGCGTCCCATGCGACCTTCGCCACGTCCTTGCGCTTGAAGATGGGGAAGAGGACGTTCTGCGGGAAGGGCAGCACCTCCGGCATGTTGCCGACGACGAGCGTGCGCAGGCGGCTCTTCCCGAAGATCGCCGCAAGCTTCGGGTAAAGCGCGTTGAGATCGAGGGTGACCATGATGTCGGTCTCGGAATCCTCGACCTGGGCCAGAAGCTCCGGCTCGGAATAGAGCGGGCTGAAATTGACGACGGTCCCGCCCGCCTTGAGGATCCCGAAATAGGCGATGACGAATTGCGGGCAGTTGGGCAGGAACAGCCCGACCTTCACCCCCTTCGTGACGCCGAGGCGCGCGAAGCCGCAGGCGGCCTTGTCGGCAAGACGCTTGATCTCGGCGAAGGTATAGCGGCGGCCGAGGAAATCGAGCGCCGGCAGATCCCCGTAGCGGGCGGCCGTGTCATCCAGCAGTTTGAACAGCGGGGCAGGTTCAAGCGGCGCGTGCCAGTCGACGCCTTCCGTATAGTTCTTGAGCCAGGGCCGCTCCACCATTCATCTCCTCCATGATCTGCCGGGATCCTTCCAGTCTAGCCCTAGACGAAGAAATCCGGAAACAATGGTTTCGACGGATCAACGGCATAGGGGGTTAGGTCCGTGATCCCGACGGAGGCCAGCACCTCGTCGTCGATGCAGAAATTGCCGGTGAATTCCCGGCTCGGCCGGGTCAGGATGATGTAGGCGGCGTCCGCCAGGATCTCGGGCTTGCGGCTTCCGGCGACCACCTCCTCGCCGCCGAGCAGGTTGCGCACCGCGGCCGTCGCGATGGTGGTGCGCGGCCAGAGGGCGTTGACCGCGATGCCGTCCTTCCGGAATTCCTCGCTCATGCCGAGGACGCACATGCTCATGCCGTATTTGGCCATGGTATAGGCCACATGCGGCGCGAACCAGCGCGCCTCCATGTTGAGGGGCGGCGACAGGTTGAGGATGTGCGGGTTCTCCGCCTTCCTGAGATGGGGCACGCAGAGCTTGGAACAGAGGAAGGTGCCCCGCGTGTTGATCTGGTGCATGAGATCGAAGCGCCGCATGTCGGTCATCTCGGTGCCGGTCAGGGATATGGCGCTCGCGTTGTTGACCAGAATGTCGATGCCGCCGAAGGTCGCGACCGCCTTTTCGACCGCCTCCCCCACCGCCATTTCGTCGCGGACGTCCACGACGACCGGCAGCGCCCGGCCGCCCGCCGCCTCGATCTCCTCCGCCGCCGTATAGATGGTGCCCTCGAGCTTGGGATGAGGCTCCACCGTCTTGGCGGCGATGACGATATTGGCGCCGTCGGCGGCGGCGCGCTTGGCGATCGCAAGGCCGATGCCGCGGCTGGCGCCGGTGATGAACAGGGTCTTGCCCTTGAGCGTACGCGCGTCGTTACTCATGCAGGGTCTCCTGATCGTTGGGCGAGATGTCTTCCACGGCGACGAAGCGGCGGACGCCGTCGGCGCCGTCCTCGGCCCGGGCGAGGCCGCGGTCCACGAGGAGCTCGAGATGGGCGAGCGCCTCGCCCATGGCCATGAGGCGCGGAAAGCCCGAAAGCTTGCGACGGAAGATGAAGGGAATGCATTCCATGACCGAGCGCGGCTCGCGAATGTGCCGGTGGGCGAGGCGGAGCCGCTCCTCATGCCCGTGAATGAGGGCGTTGAGTCGGCCATGCAGCCCGGTGAACGGCTCCCCATGGGCGGGCAGCACCCGGGTATGCTCGGGCAGGCGCTTGAAGCGGTCGAGGGACTGGAGCC
This sequence comes from uncultured Sphingomonadales bacterium, assembly GCA_964508185.1. Lineage (GTDB taxonomy): Bacteria > Pseudomonadota > Alphaproteobacteria > Sphingomonadales > Govanellaceae > CAZDSS01. The sequence goes on along the minus strand of CAZDSS010000061.1, from coordinate 10,949 downwards.
ACAGCTTCAGCGGATTGGCCGTGGGCTCCAGCGCATGGATCCCGACATTGGACGAGATCCGCGGCAGCACCTGGTCGCCCGAGATGAGGACGCCCAGCTCGGGGCAATGGAAGCAGGCATGTTCCGGGGAATGGCCGCGGCCCACCACCACCCGCCATTCGCGCCCGCCGATCACCAGCCGGTCGCGGTCATTGAGGCGGCGGAAGGATTCGGGCGGCCGCGACACATGGGCGCCGAACTGGCCGTAATTGAGCCCCTCGGCCTCGTCGATGTCGGCCTCATCGAAGCCCGCGCGGCGCAGGAAGGCGCGGGCCTCCCAGCCGAAGGGCTTCGGCGGGCCGGACAGCACGCGGCCGGTGAGATATTCCTCCGCCGTCATGTAGAGGGGCGCGCGCCAGCGCTCCGTGAGCCAGCCCGCGAGGCCGAAATGGTCGGGATGCATGTGGGTGACCAGCACCCGTTTCACCGGGCGGCCGCCCATGAATTCGGCGAACAGCCGTTCCCAGGCCGCCCGCACCTCGGGCAGGTCCACGCCCGTGTCCACGATGACCCAGCCGTCGCCGTCGTCAAGGAGCCACAGATTGATGTGGTTGAGCTCGAACGGCAGGGGCATGCGCAGCCAGAACAGGCCGGCGGCGATTTCGGTCACGGTGCCGGTCTCCGGCACGGTCACGGACATGTAGGCTGGCTGCGCCATGGGCTGCTCCCGGATGAGAAGGCTCCGGGGGCCGGACGGCGCCCGGAGCCTCGTCTCCGAGGTTAACGTTTACGTAAACGTGAGGCAACCGCCCAGTGCGCTATCCGACGAGAAGCTCCGGATCCTGCGCATAGAGAAGGGCATCGCCCCGGGTCACCGGCTCCATGAGGGCGGCGGCCGGCGGCAGCAGCTGCTCCGCATAGAAGCGGGCGATGGCGATGCGGCCCTTCAGGAACGCGGCGTCCTCCGCCCCTTCCTTCAGAAGGCGTTCCGCATTGGCCGCGCCGACCGCAAGAAGCCATGCGCCGACCGTCGAGGCGAAGAGCCGGAGATAGGGAGTCGCGGCAGCCGCCACCGCGCGCATGTTGCCGTTGCGCTGCTCCATCAGCCAGTCGGTGGCGAAGCGGAGGGACACCATGGCTTCCCCGATCTTGGCGCGCAGCACGCCCAAATCGCCCGTGTCGGGCAGCCCGGCCACGAAGCCGTCGATGCGGGTGAACAGGGCCTTCCAGTGTTCGCCGCCGTCCATGCCGAGCTTGCGGCCCACGAGGTCCATGGCCTGGATGCCGTTGGTCCCCTCGTAGATCATGGCGATGCGGGCGTCGCGGAGGGTCTGGGCGACGCCCGTCTCCTCGATATAGCCCATGCCGCCATGGACCTGGACGGCGAGGCTCGCCGCCTCGAAGCCCACATCGCTGCCATAGGCCTTGGTGAGCGGCGTCAGGAGATCGGCGAGGCCCTGCTGCCACCAGCGCTCCTCCTTGTCCTCGGATTGGGCGGCGATGTCGATGGCCTTGGCGTTGAGGAAGGCGATCGCACGCGCGGCCTCGGTCATGGCGCGGATCTGGAACAGCATGCGGCGCACGTCCGCATGTTCGATGATCGGGCTGCGGCCCGCGCTTTCCTTGCCGATGGCGACGCCCTGGATGCGCTGGCCCGCATATTCGAAGGCCTGCTGGAAGGCGAGCTCGGCCTGGGCGATGCCCTGGATCCCCACATTCACCCGGGCATGGTTCATCATGGTGAACATGAAGCGCATGCCCTTGTTCTCTTCGCCCACCAGATAGCCGATGCAGTTGCCGTTGTCGCCGAAGGACATGACGCAGGTGGGGCTCGCATGGATGCCGAGCTTGTGTTCGAGCGACACGGCGCGAAGGTCGTTGCGCTGGCCCGGCGTGCCATCCTCGTTCAACAGGTATTTGGGCACGAGGAACAGGGAGATGCCCTTGGTCCCCTCGGGCGCGTCCGGCAAGCGGGCGAGCACCAGATGGATGATGTTCTCCGCCATCTCGTGGTCGCCCCAGGTGATGAAGATCTTCTGGCCCTCGATGAGATAGGTGCCGTCGCCGCGCGGCGTCGCCCGGGTGCGCAGGGCGCCGAGATCGGAGCCCGCCTGCGGCTCCGTCAGGTTCATGGTGCCGCTCCATTCACCCGAGATGAGCTTGGGGATGTAGCGGGTCTTGATGTTGTCGTCGCCATGGGCGACCAGCGCCTCCACCGCGCCCTGGCCCAGCATGGGGCAGAGGGCGAAGGCCATGTTGGCGGAGGTGAGCATTTCCATCATGGCGGCGGCGAGCACGAAGGGCAGGCCCTGCCCGCCATAGTCGGGATCCGCCGACAGGCTGTTCCAGCCCGCTTCCACATATTGCGCATAGGCTTCCTTGAAGCCCGTGGGCGTCTTGACGACGCCGTTCTCGAGGACGGAGCCTTCAATGTCGCCCACGCGGCGCAGGGGATCGATGACCTCGCTCATGAAGCGGCCCGCTTCCTCCAGAACCGCCTGGGCCACGTCGCGGCCGGCGTCCTGAAAGGCAGGAAGGGCGGCGATCTCGCCATAATTGATGATATGGTCGAGGGTGAAGCCCATATGCCGGATGGGCGCCTTGTATTGGGTCATACTACCTCCTGCCTGGTGCAATCCTTGCGGCCTTGTTCTTGTTTTCGGCCTCGCTTATGCATACTGATAGGCTGCCATGCTAATCAAGGCCAATTCGATGACCTCTCCCCGCAATTCCGCGCGCCCCGTGCCGGCGGACGACGCCGCCATCAGGGCTGCGGCGGCGCATCTCGCGACGGGCGAACTCGTAGCCTTTCCGACGGAGACGGTCTATGGCCTCGGCGCCGACGCCACCAACGACGCGGCGGTCGCCAAGATATACGCGGCCAAGGGACGGCCGAGCTTCAATCCGCTGATTGTTCACTGTGCGGATATGGAGACGGCGCGCCGCTTCGCCGTCATCGAGGGCCCGGCGCTGGATCTCGCCCGCGCCTTCTGGCCGGGGCCGTTCACTCTGGTCGCGCCGCGTCACGCGGATTGCCCCCTCGCCCCACGGGTGAGCGCGGGGCTTGCAACCGTCGCGATCCGCGTCCCGCGCCATCCCGTGGCCCAGGCCCTGCTCGCCGCATTCAACGGCCCCATCGCCGCGCCCAGCGCCAACCGGTCGGGCCGCATCAGCCCGACCCGGGCGGAGCATGTGGCGGCGGAGCTCGGCGGCAAGGTGGCCATGATTTTGGACGGCGGCCCCTGCGAGAAGGGCCTTGAATCGACGATCGTCGGGATTCACGACGGGCGGGTCGAGCTCCTCCGCCCCGGCAGCATCACGCCGGACGCCATCGCCGCCGCCTGCGGCCTGCCCGTGGTGGGCACGGGGCCCGAAGTGGCGATCACCGCGCCCGGGCAGCTTGCAAGCCATTACGCGCCGCGCGCCCGACTGCGGCTCAATGCCGTGCGGGCCGCCCCGCACGAGGCCCTGCTCGCCTTCGGCCCCGACGTGCCGGAGGGGGCGGCGGCGGTCCTCAATCTGAGCCCCACGGGCGATCTCGAGGAAGCGGCGCGCAATCTCTTCGCCATGCTGCGCCGGCTGGATGACGCCGGCTATGACGCCATCGCCGCCATGCCCGTCCCCGAGGAGGGGTCTGGAATCGCCATCAACGACCGGCTGCGCCGCGCCGCCGCGCCGCGGGATGCCGCCTGATGGACGCCGTATCCGACCTCAAGTCCGCCCTTTCCCCCGCAAGCTGGACGGAGGACGCGGGGGAAATCGCACCCCATCTTGTCGAGTGGCGCGGGCTCTACCAGGGCAGGACGCCCCTCTTGCTCAAGCCCGGAAGCACGGCGGAAGTCCAGCGCATCGTCGAGATCTGCAACCGGCACCGCGCGCCGCTTGCCATCCAGGGCGGCAATACGGGGCTCGTGGGCGGCGGCGTGCCCGACGAAGGGGGCGCGGAAATCCTCCTGAGCCTCAAGCGGCTCAACCGCATCCGGTCGATGGATCCGGCGGACTTTTCGCTCGTCGCCGAAGCGGGAGTGACGGTCGCCGCGGTGCAGGACGCGGCGCGGGAGGCGGACCGGCTGTTCCCCCTGAGCCTCGCCTCCGAAGGGAGCTGCACCATCGGCGGCGTGATCTCCACCAATGCGGGGGGCATCAACGTGCTGCGCTACGGCAGCATGCGGCAGCTCGTCCTCGGGATCGAGGCGGTGCTGCCCACGGGCGAGATCCATGAGGGCCTGTCCTCCTTACGCAAGGACAATACGGGATATGACCTCAAGCAACTGCTGATCGGGGCGGAAGGAACGCTCGGCATCGTCACCGCCGCGACCCTCAAGCTCTATCCCCTGCCGCGGGAGACGGTGACCGCCTTCGTCGCCCTCCCCGATCCTGCGCAGGCCGTCGAGCTCTTCTCCCGCATGCGCGCGGCGACGGGGGACCTCCTTACCGCCTTCGAGCTGATGCCGCGCCTCGGCCTCGAACTGGTGCTGCGCCATGTTCCGGGAACGCGCGATCCGCTCGCGACCCCCGCTCCCTGGTATGTGCTGATGGAGGCAAGCTCCAGCATGGCGGCGAGCGGCCTCGCGCAAGCGTTCGACGGGGCCATGGAGCAGGCGCTCGAATCCGGCGTCATCACCGACGGCGCGGTCGCGCAAAGCGGCGATCAGGCGGCGGCCTTGTGGAAGCTCAGGGAATCCCTGTCGGAAGCCCAGAAGCTCGAAGGCGCCAGCATCAAGCACGACGTGTCCGTCCCCATCGCCCGCATTCCCGCATTCATCGAGCAGGCGAGCGCGGCGGTCCTGCGGCTCATCCCCGCTGCCCGGCCGGTGCCCTTCGGCCATCTCGGCGACGGCAATCTGCATTTCAACATCCAGGCGGGACCGCAGGCGGATGGCAAGGCCTTCCTCGCCCGCTGGGCGGAGGTGAACCGCGCGGTCCATGACGTGACCATGGCCTTCGGCGGCTCCATCAGCGCCGAGCACGGCATCGGCCGCCTCAAGCGCGAGGAGCTCGCCCATTACAAGTCGCCGGTGGCGCTTGATCTCATGCGGCGGATCAAGGCGGTTCTCGACCCCAACAACATCCTCAATCCGGGCCGCATCCTCTAGCCGATCTTGAGGCCGCGGACGAAGGTCCTGAGCTGCTCCTCGGCGGCGTTCAGGGTCTGCCGCGCCTCCTGCCGCTCGCGCGCCAGTTGCTCGATGCGGTCCTCGAGCTCGCCGAGCTTCGTCATGTAGCGCTTGGCGAGATCGCTGCCCGCAGCGACGCTCCTGACGCTTTCCCGCAGCCGCTCCTGCTCCGCCACGGCGTCGTTGTAGCCGGTCTCGACGGCTTTCAGCCGGCGGGAGGCGTCGGCGACCATTTCCTTGCGCTCGGCAATGGCCTTGAGGGCGCGGCGCGCCTCGTCGTCCAGGGCGTTGCTCCGCACGTAGCGGGCGATCTGCGATGCATCCATGTCGAGCAGGGCGAAGCTTTCGGTGCGGGATTCCTCGAACGTCGCCTCGATGGTGCGGCGCGCGCCGCCCGCGACCTCGTCCTCAAGCCGCCAGCCTTTCTCCGTGCGGCTTGCTCCCTTCGTGGGGCTCACGAGCTTCCAGTGGGCGGGGACATCGAGATCCAGCATCACCCGGCGCCCTTCGCCCCTTTCGGTCGACACCTCATAGGCGCGGACATGGCGCGTCACTTCCACCATGCGCAGGATGCCGTCGCTGATGGTGGCGCTCGCCACGTCCTGCTTCACGTCCGACCGCTCGCTGACCTTCACCCGGGAATCCGCGGCGAAGGCCAGAAGGCGCTCGGCCCCCTGGGCCATTTCCATGACCCGGGCGTCGCCGAGATAGGTGACGCCGTTGGACTGCGCCTCATAGACCGTGAAGACGCCGGGCGGCAGGGCGGTCGCGCTGTCGTTGCGAAGGGCGATCGCCGCCAGCGGCTCCCGCGTCGCGCCGATCTGCACTACCCGGCGGGCGGACACGTCCTCATCGACGATGGGCAGCATCAGGCTTTGCCCCGCGGCAAGGGTTACCGGCCGGTCGAGGCGGAAGGTGATCTGGGTCGCGCTGTCGGCGGCGGTGACGGCGCGGTCGGTCGCCGCCAGAGCCGAAGGGGCATAACTCTTGGCGGTGGCCAGGCGCTCGTGCATCGGCACGGCGGAGCCCGGAACGGGAATGGCGTCCGCCATCACCCCGCTGTCGGGCTGGGGCAGGATGCGGCCGTAGAGCTCCACCGGCACTTCCGGCCGGTCCACGAAATAGGCGCGATAGAGGGCCTGATGGAAGGTCACCGGATTGCCGGAGGCGAGGGTCAGGTCCACATTCCTCCAGTCATGGCCCGAATAGTTCTCGAGGATCGCCCAGCCCTGGAGCCGCCCCTTGTCGCCCGCGAGATTGAGGCGATAGGACGCCTTCCACATGGGGGCCGCGGCCACATAGCCCACGCGCAGGCTGCGCTTGCCCCGGCCGTCATGGGTGATCGCAAGGGTGCGGCTGTCACCCCGGCGAAGGTTCGAGACCGCATCGAGCGCCGCATTCACCGCCTTGGTCAGCTTCTGGTCGGCGAAGGTCACGCGCTCCGCCTCGTCGAGATAGAGCTGCTCCATGCCCTGGTCGGTGAGCATGGTGAGACGATGGCGGACGGCGCCGTTGGCGCCCCCATGGACCTCGTCCACCGAGGCGATGCGGCCGCGGATCTCGCGCGGCCCGGCAATCGCCACCCGCTCCCCGCGCAGCGACGACAGCAAGGCCGGGAAGGACTGAAGTGCGGCCTCATCGAAGGGGAGGCCGCGGAGATATTCGGACAACGGCGCTTCGCCGGCGAGCGATACCTTGCCCACGCGCCCGCGGTCGTCGAACACCACGAGGCTTTTCAGGATGTCGTCCAGCTGGTCGCGCGGCACCTCGAGGGTGAGTTCCGCCGCGTCCGTCACCTCGGCCGCGAATTCGTAGTAGGCGACGCCGCCCTGCGACAGGAAGACCCGGCGGAGCTCAAGCCCCTCCGCGAAGGCGGGCGCGGCGGCGGCAAGCGCGCCGAAGACTGAGAGAAGGAGACGGAGGGCTTTGCTGCGCATGGGCATTCATCCTTGCGGTGTCGACAGTTAGGGCCTCGATCACTGGAGCATAAATACGGAAATATGTCATTTTGAAGCCGCCTTTGGGGCGATCCCGATCCGCCGCAACTTGCATAGGGGCGCGCGATGGCGTTAGATCGTCCCTCGAGCAACGAGGCCGGAGAGATCACATGACCGAGGCGGCGACCGCCGACGAGACGGAGAACGACAGCCGCAGCTATCCGGCGCGGCCGTTCGTCGGCGTCGGCGTGGTGGTCTGGCACCAGGGCCGGGTCCTGCTGATCCGCCGCGGCAAGGCGCCGCGCAAGGGGCAATGGAGCCTCCCCGGCGGCGCCCAGCATCTGGGCGAGACGGTGGCGGAGGCCGCCCGGCGCGAGGTGCGGGAAGAGGCCGGGATCGACATTCGCGTCGTCGGCCTTCTCGACGTTATCGATCTCATCGAGCGGGACGAGGACGGGCGCGTGCGGCACCACTATACCCTCATCGACCTGGTGGCGGAGGCCATGGGCGACAGTCTCACCGCCGGGGACGATGCGGCGGAGGCGACCTGGGCGTCGCCCGCCGATCTCGGCCGCTATGACCTTTGGGACGAGACGGCGCGGATCATCGCCCTCGGCGCCGAACGCCTGGGGATCGCGTCATGAGCCCGGCCCCCGCCGCTGATGACGAACGTCCGTCGCGCATCGCGACCCATCTCCGGGTCGTGCTTCGCGCCGTGCCCTTCGGCCTTGGCGCCTATCTTTGCATCCACGGCCTCGTCTGGCTCGTGGACGTCCTCAGAAGTCTCGTGGAGTAAGCCGTCATGACCGCCCGCAACCGCCGCGTGCTCGGCCTGTTCATCATCATGTTCGGTCTGGCGCTCTACTGCATCCTCGTCATGAAGCTCGCGGTCCTGATCCTGCCCATCCACTGGATCGTGGACCTGCTGTTCTATGCGGCGGCCGGAATCCTGTGGATCTTCCCGGCCGCCTGGGTGATGCGCAAGACGGGCGCGTGACCTAGTCCGCCGCCTCTTCGGCGGGAAGCCGGTATCCCTTGAACTGCTCGCGAAGGGCGGTCTTCTGGATCTTGCCGGTGGCGGTGTGGGGAATTTCCTCGACCGTCACCACGTCGTCCGGCAGCCACCAGCGGGCGACGCGGGTGGCGAGGAAATCGATCATCCCCTTGCGGTCGATGGCGCTGCCCTTGCGCGGCACCACGACGAGCAGGGGGCGCTCCCCCCATTTCTCGTGAGGGATGCCGATCACCGCCGCCTCGGCCACGTCGGGATGGGCCATCGCCGCGTTCTCGAGATCGATGGAGCTGATCCATTCGCCGCCGGACTTGATGATGTCCTTGGCGCGGTCGGTGATCTGCAGGAAGCCGTTGGGATCAATGTGGGCGACGTCGCCCGTATCGAACCAGCCGTCGGAGTCCACCGCGTCGTGGTCCTCCTTGAAATAGCGCTTCACCACCCAATGGCCGCGCACCAGAAGGTGGCCGGAGCTCTTGCCGTCCCAGGGAAGGTCGCGGCCATCGTCGTCGGCGATCCTGAGTTCCACGCCCACCACGGCCCGGCCCTGCTTGCAGGCGACGTCGAGCTGCCCCTGGCGGTCGAGCTCCAGGACGTCCGCCGTCGGCGTGTTCAGGGTGCCGAGCGGGCTCATCTCCGTCATGCCCCAGGCATGGCCGACGGAGACGCCATAGCGATCCTCGAAGGTCTCGATCATGCTGCGGGGCGCGGCGGAGCCGCCGATCACCACGCGCTTCAGGGGGGCGAGATCGCCGCCCGCCTCCCGCAGGTGATTGAGAAGCCCGAGCCACACGGTTGGAACCCCGGCGCTGATGGTCACCCCTTCCTCGCGGATCAGGCGGTGCAGGGTCGGGCCCGAAAGGTCGCCGCCCGGCAGCACCAGCTTGGCCCCGACGGCGAGCGCCATGTAGGGAATGCCCCAGGCCACCGCATGGAACATCGGGACGACCGCCATCAGGCTGTCGACGGCGCGAAGGCCGAACACGTCGGGAAGCAGGGCGCCATAGGCATGAAGCACGAGGGCGCGGTGGGAATAGAGGACGCCTTTCGGGTTCCCCGTGGTGCCCGAGGTATAGCAGAGACCCGCCGCCGACCGCTCGTCAAGGACGGGCCATGCATAATCCTCCGCGCCTTCCGCGATGAAATCCTCATACGCCGTCACCCTGGGCAGGGTCGTCTCAGGCAGGTTCGCGCCGTCGCAGAGGACGATCACCCGTTCGACGCTGCGGAGCTCCGGCCAGATCTTCTCAAGGACGGGGAGGAAGGTGATGTCCGCGAAGATCAGGCGATCCTCGGCATGGTTGATGATGTAGGTGATCTGTTCGGCAAAGAGGCGCGGGTTGATGGTATGGGTCACCGCGCCCATGCCGGATATGCCGTACCAGGCCTCGAGATGGCGGTGGCTGTTCCAGGCCATGGTGCCGACGCGGTCGCCCGGGCGGATGCCGTAGCGTTCGAGGGCGCTCGCAAGCTTGCGCGCGCGCCGCTCGCAGGTCGCGTAGTCCAGCCGCCGCGTTCCTTCCGCCACGGTGACGCTGACCACCTCGCGGCGCGGATGGTGCTGCGCGCCGTGGCGCAGGAACATGGTGACCAACAGGGGATGTTCTTGCATCTGCCCCAGCATTATTGCCTCCCAAAAAGGTCATGAGCCTCGGATTTTTATGCTACGCAGGCTGCCATCCCCGCTGTCGTTTCCTGGCTTTTCGCGGGCGTACTTGCCTTATTTTTGGCTATAAGTAAGTCTAGAAATAAAACATATTTCCGGCAAGGTCGTCGGAGCCGGCATGGGTTGGCCGGGGACGACCTGAGGGAAGCCTATGGTGGAACCACGCCTCCTGGGGGGCAATTGCAGAAGGTAAGCCTTTCATGAACGTCTTCGCGCGGGTCACAGCCATCTGCCTGACGATCATCTTCTCCGCAAGCATCGCTGCCGCACAGGACGGCCAGCCGCAGAACCGGTCCGGCGAAGAAGATACCTATGACAAGGAATCCATCATCCAGGTCACGTCCGACTTCCTCGGCGCGGGATCGGAAGCGGTGGCCAAGGTGGTGGAAAAGGTGTTCAGCGATCTCGGCCGTCCGAACGCCTATATCACCGGATCGGAAATGAGCGCGGCCGCGCTCGTCGGCGTGCGCTACGGCGACGGCGACCTCTACCACAAGGTGGAAGGCAACCGGCGCGTCTACTGGACGGGCCCGTCGCTCGGCATCGATCTCGGCGGCAATGCATCGCGGACGGTGACGCTCGTCTATCACCTCTATGATACCGAGGACATCTACGGCCGCTTCCCGGCGGTCGAGGGCTCGTTCTATTACGTCGGCGGCATCGGCGTGAACTACCAGCAGAAGGGGGACATCATCCTCGCCCCCATCCGTCTCGGCCTCGGTCTGCGGGCCGGCGCCAATCTCGGCTACGTGCATTATACCCGCGACCGCTCCTGGCTCCCGTTCTGAGACATTCGGTTTCGGGACAGGAGCGTCGGGAGACCTTACAGGACGGGGCCGCGTGATGAGACCCTAAGCCATTGGAACCAAGGAGTTTCATGGCTGGCACGTCGTTCGCTGAAGGCCTTGCGGATATTTCAACCCAGGCCATGTCCGACAAGGGTCTCAGAATGAAAGGAACGGCTCTGACACAGGCTGCGGCGCACCTCGTCCGCGGCCTTCTTCTTGCCTGCGGTCTCATGGGCACGGCCCACGCCTTGCCGGTGCTGGTGGACTATCACGACATCAAGGCGGCGACGCGCGAGGATTTCCAGTCCTATTCCGGCCTCCTCGGGACATCCTTCCGTTTCAACGGCTTCACGGCGCGGGGCGACGAGACGTCGCAGGTGCTCGTCGTGGAAAACGACGGCCCGGGCTGCGGCGCGCCGGGCGACAGATGCCTCAGCCATCAGCAACTCC
>CAZDSS010000060.1:2965-16825 GCA_964508185.1 uncultured Sphingomonadales bacterium | reverse complement strand
TTGTAGACGACGCCCTTGCTGTCGCAGAGGATGCAGTTCTGGTGCGGCAGGCCCATGGCCTTGATGAGTTCCGTACAGGCAATGGCGGCGGCGCCCGCGCCGTTCACCACGACGCGGGTCTTCTTGATGTCGCGCCCGGTGAGATCGAGCGCATTGATGAAGCCGGCGGCGGTGATGATGGCGGTGCCGTGCTGGTCGTCGTGGAAGACCGGGATGTCCATCAGTTCGCGCAGGCGCTCCTCGATCACGAAGCATTCGGGCGCCTTGATGTCCTCGAGATTGATGCCGCCGAAGGAGGGGCCGAGGAAGCGCACGCAATTGACGATCTCGTCCACGTCCTCGGTGCCGATTTCGAGGTCGATGGCATCCACGTCGGCGAAGCGCTTGAACAGGACCGCCTTGCCTTCCATCACCGGCTTCGAGGCGAGCGCCCCGAGATTGCCAAGACCCAGGATGGCGGTGCCGTTGGAGATCACGGCAACCAGGTTGCCGCGGTTGGTGTAGTCATAGGCAAGGTCAGGATCGCGGGCGATCTCCCGCACCGGGGCGGCGACCCCGGGGGAATAGGCCAGGGAAAGATCGCGCTGCGTGGCCATGGGCTTGGAGGCGACGATCTCGATCTTTCCGGGGCGCCCCTGGGCGTGAAATGCAAGCGCTTCCTGATCGGTGGTGAAACTTGACTTATTGTTCATTCTGGGTTGCCTGACGTCTCTACTGACTGCGTTCGCCGCAGTGCTTGTGTACGGAATGGGAAGGTTGCCTAAAGCCTTTTCGGGTCTTAGCCTCCCCTTTATAGCCTGACAGTCCACCATGTGAACCGCATTTAGTGCGCGGCAGGATAGCGAAAATTTCTAGATGTTGCAAAAAGCAGACAACCAGGCGGGGTCCGACGGGATGGCGTCGTCCGGGAACGGGGCCGGATCCGAGAAAGTGACGCCCATGATGGAGCAGTATCTGGAGATCAAGGGACAGCATCCCGACTGTCTCCTGTTCTACCGCATGGGCGACTTCTACGAGCTCTTCTTCGAGGATGCGGTGACCGCGGCGGCCGCCCTCGACATCACCCTGACGCGCCGGGGCAAGCATCTGGGAGAGGACATCCCCATGTGCGGCGTGCCCGTCCATTCCGCAGACATCTATCTCGCGCGCCTGATCCGCAAGGGCCACAAGGTCGCCGTCTGCGAACAGACGGAGGACCCGGCGGAAGCGAAGAAGCGGGGATCAAAGGCGGTGGTGGCGCGCGGGGTCGTGCGAATCGTCACCCCCGGCACGCTCACCGAAGACGTCCTGCTCGACGCCCGCGCCCACAACTATCTCGCCGCCCTCTGCCGCGCCCGCGGGGCCTACGCCCTCGCCTGGGCGGACATATCGACCGGCGACTTCCAGCTGGCCGAAGTCACCCTCGACAGCCTCGATGGCGAGCTCGCGCGCATCCGGCCGGGTGAACTCCTGCTTTCCGACCATCTCCTGCAGGATGCGGCGGTATCATCCGCGCTCGCCGACTGGCGGGAGCGGATCACCCTGCGCGCCCCGCGCTGCTTCGACGCCGATCTCGGCCTCGAGCGCCTCAAGGCCCTCCACGGCCTTGCCGCCGTCGATCGAGTCGGCGCCGACAACCGGGCGGCGCTCGGCGTCATCGGGGCGATCGTCGATTACCTGACGGAGACGCAGAAATCCCAGCTGCCGCGCCTCGCCTGCCCTGAAATCCAGCAAAGCCGGGGCGCCATGCTCATCGACGGGGCAACAAGGCGCAATCTGGAGCTTGCCGAGACCCTGGGCGGCAGCCGCGACGGCAGCCTGCTCGCCTGCATTGACCGCACGGTGACGGGCCCGGGGGCGCGGCTTCTGGCGTCGCGCCTTGCGGCCCCCCTCACCGACCCGAAGGAGATCGGCCGCCGACTCGACGTTGTGGAATTCTTCGTCGCCAATCCCACGGCGCGGCACAAGCTGCGGGACCATCTGAAACGCAGCCCCGACATGGAGCGGGCCCTGTCGCGCCTCTCCGTCGGGCGCGGCGGGCCGCGCGACCTTGCCGCGCTTCGCGATGGGCTTGCCATCTCGGGCGTCATTCAGGATCTGCTGCAGGAGGCGTCCAGCGCCGGCATCGCGCAGCTTCCGGAAGAGCTTGCCGACGCCGTCGCGGCGCTCGGCGGGCATGAGGAACTGGTGGACATGCTCTCCCGCGCGCTCCGGAGCGAGCTTCCCATGGCGGCGCGGGACGGCGGCTTCATCGCCCCGGGCTATGATCCGGCGCTGGACGAGTTCCGCACCTTGCGCGACGAAAGCCGCCGATTGATTGCGGGCATGGAAAGCCGCTACCGGGAGCTGACCGGCATTCCGGGCCTCAAGATCCGGCACAACAACGTGCTCGGCTACCATATCGAGGTGAAGCCGCGGGAGGCCCAGCGCCTCATGGAGCCGCCGCTCAACGGGGAATTCACCCACCGCCAGACCCTGGCCAATGCGGTGCGCTTCAACACCGCCGAACTTGCGGATCTCGCGGGCCGCATCGCCGAAGCGGACGTGCGCGCCCTCGCCCGGGAAATGGAACTGTTCGAGGATCTCACCCGGCGCGCCATGAACGCCTGGGACCGCATCATCGCGGCGGCGCGGGCGCTGGCCGAGATCGACCTCGGTGCGGCCCTCGGCGAGCTTGCCGAGGCCGAGCGTTATTGCCGCCCGGTGGTGGACGACAGCCTCAATTTCCGCATCAGGGCGGGGCGGCATCCGGTGGTGGAGGCATCCCTCCAGCGCATGAAGGCGGGGCCGTTCGTGGCCAACGACTGCGATCTGTCCCCGGACGCGCGCTTGTGGCTCATCACCGGGCCCAACATGGCGGGGAAAAGCACCTTCCTGCGCCAGAACGCCATCATCGCCGTGATGGCCCAGATGGGGTCCTTCGTTCCGGCGGAAGAAGCCCATATCGGCGTGGTCGATCGCCTGTTCAGCCGCGTCGGCGCGGCGGACGACCTTGCCCGCGGCCGCTCCACCTTCATGGTCGAGATGGTGGAGACCGCGACCATCCTGACGCAGGCGGGGCCGCGCAGCCTCGTGATCCTCGACGAGATGGGGCGGGGGACCGCGACCTATGACGGGCTGTCCATCGCCTGGGCGGCGGTGGAACATCTTCATGACGTCAACCGCTCCCGCGCCCTGTTCGCGACCCACTATCACGAACTCAAGGCCCTCTCGAGCCGGCTGTCGAAGCTCGCCCTCCATGCCATGCGGGTAAAGGAATGGCAGGGCGAGGTGATCTTCCTCCATGAGGTGGGGCCGGGCTCCGCCGACCGTTCCTACGGCATTCAGGTGGCGCGGCTTGCGGGCCTGCCGCCTGCGGTCCTCGCCCGGGCGGAAGAGGTATTGACCCGCCTAGAGCAGGGGGAGCAGGGCGGCGCCATCAGCGCCCTTGCGGAGGATCTGCCCCTGTTCGCCGCGTTCCAGGCCAGGCCCCGGCAGGCCGCGGGCCCGTCGCCGGTGGAGGCGGCGCTTGATGCCGTCAATCCCGACGAGCTCACCCCGCGGGAGGCGCTCGACCTTGTCTATCGCCTGCGGGGGATGGTGAAGGACGGCAATCGCGCCCCGTGACAAGCGGCCGGCCGCAATCGTCCCCCCTTGCGGGACGGCTCAGGGAATGCCACGTTCGGGAACGGACACGGCGAGTTCAGCCTGGGCGGGTTCAGGCATGATGGCCGGTGCGCATGGCACGGACGGACGCGAATGGTCGCCACAATCAAGAATCACAGACAGATCGTCGATCGGCGGGCGCTGATCGGGACGCTTGCCGAGATGGTCGCCGAGAAGCCGCGCGAACAGTGGCGGACGGCCCTGCTCCAGATCCTGAAGGACGCCTATCGCCACGGCTTCGAGGAAGTGCGGGGCCGCGCCGACCGGTCGGTGTCCTCGCGCAGCTTCACGGGGCGCGACATCGCGGCGGCCCAGTGCTTCCTCACCGACCAGATCGTCCGCGTGCTCTACGACTTCATTCTGGAGCATGTCTATCCCGCAACCAACCCGACCGAGAGCGAGCATATGGCGCTCGTCGCCGTGGGCGGATACGGGCGGGGGGAGCTTGCGCCGTTCTCGGATGTCGATCTCCTCTTCCTCCTCCCCTACAAGCAGACGCCCTGGGGGGAGCAGGTGGTGGAATACATGCTCTACATGCTGTGGGACCTCGGTCTCAAGGTGGGGCATGCGACCCGGTCCGTCGAGGAATGCATTCGCCTCGCCCGTCAGGATCTCACGATCCGCACGGCCCTGCTTGAGGCCCGCTATCTCTGGGGCGACCGGGCGCTCTACGACCAGTTCAAGCAGCGCTTCGAGCGGGAGATCGTCGCCGACACCGGCCCCGAATTCGTCGAACAGAAGCTCGCCGAGCGGGACGAGCGCCACCGCAAGATGGGCGACAGCCGCTATGTGGTGGAGCCCAATCTCAAGGAAGGCAAGGGCGGGCTTCGCGACCTCCATACCCTGTTCTGGATCGGCAAGTATCTCTACCGCGTGCAGGACGCGGACCAGCTGGTCGCCGCCAAGGTCTTTTCCGAGGACGAGCTGCGCCAGTTCAAGAAGGCGGAGGATTTCCTCTGGACCGTGCGCTGCCATCTTCATTACGCGGCGGGACGCGCGGAGGAGCGGCTGACCTTCGACATGCAGCGGGAGATGGCCCGCCGCCTCGGCTATGCCGACCGGGCGCGCTCGAAGGGCGTCGAGCGCTTCATGAAGCACTATTACCTCACCGCCAAGAACGTGGGCGATCTCACCCGCATCTTCTGCGCCCATCTGGAGGAGCAGCACAAGCGCAAGCCGCGCCTGCGCATGCCGCGCTTCGGGCTGCGGCGACGGGTGGTCAACGGCTTCGTCATCGACAACGAGCGCATCGATATCGGCAGCGAGGCGGTGATCGAGAAGGATCCCGTCGCCATGCTGCGCCTCTTCCGCGTGGCCCAGCAGCAGGAGCTGGACATCCACCCGAACGCCATGCGGCTCATCCGGCAGAGCCTGAACCTCATCGACCGCAAGGTCCAGAACGATCCGGAGGCGAACGCGGTCTTCATGGAGATCCTGACCGCCGGCAAGGGGACGGAAGTGACGCTTCGCCTCATGAGCGAGGCCGGTGTCTTCGGCAAGTTCGTGCCGGATTTCGGACGCGTCGTCGCCCAGATGCAGCACGACATGTATCATGTCTATACGGTGGACGAGCATACGATCCGCGCGATCGGCGTGCTGGAGCGCATCGAAAGCGGCGAGCTTTCCGAGGACCATCCGCTGTCAACGGACATCATTCACAAGGTGGTGGCGCGCCGCGCCCTTTATGTGGCCGTGATGCTCCATGACATCGCCAAGGGGCGGGGCGGCGACCATTCGGTGCTGGGGGCGGAGATCGCGGAGAAGCTTTGCCCGCGACTGGGGCTGACGGCGGCGGAGACGGACCTTGTGGCCTGGCTCGTGCGCCATCACCTCATCATGAGCAGCTTCGCCTTCAAGCGCGACGTCGCCGACCCGAAGACCGTCGACGACTTCGTGCAGATCGTCAAAAGCCCCGAACGCCTGCGCCTTCTTCTGATCCTGACCGTCGCCGACATTCGCGCCGTTGGCCCCGCCATCTGGAACGGCTGGAAGGGCCAGCTTCTGCGCGACCTTTATTACCGGGCCGAGGATCTCCTCACCGGCGGCCATGCGGAGGCGGGCAATACCCGCCGCGTCGCCGAGGCCAGGGAACGGCTCGCCGCCGAGCTCAAGGGCTGGAGCAAGGCCGAGATCGAGCGCCATCTCGACCGGCTTTACCCGTCCTACTGGATGTCGGTCACGCCCGAGCACCATCTGTCGGACGCCCGCATGATGCGGGAGGCGGACGAGAAGCAGGATCCGATCGCCGTCCAGTTCCAGGTAGACGAATTCCGCGCGGCGACAGTCGTCACCGTCTATTGCCAGGACCATCCGGGCCTGTTCGCGCGGCTGGCGGGAGCAATCGCCGTCTGCGGCGACAGCATTCTGGACGCCAAGATCTTCACCACCAAGGACGGCATGGCGCTCGATGCCTTCTGGATTCAGGACGCCAACGGCGAGGCGGTGGACGGGCCCGAAAAGCTCGCCCGGCTGCGGCAGGTGATCGAACAGACTTTGCGCGGCGAACTCCGCCCCGCCGAGATCCTGTCGGCGCGGCCCATCCTGCAGCGGCGGACCGAGATCTTCACCGTGGAGCCGGTGGTTTTCATAGACAACCGCGCCTCCAACAGCCATACGGTGGTGGAAGTGAACGGCCGCGACCGGCCGGGACTTCTGTTCGACCTCGCCTGGGCCTTCTACGACCTCAATCTGTCGATCGCGTCGGCCCATGTGGCGACCTACGGGGAGCGCGCCGTCGACGTGTTCTATGTGAAGGATCTGTTCGGCCACAAGGTAACCCAGCCCAGCCGGCTCAAGGTGATCGAGGCCCGCCTCATGGAGGCGCTCGGCACCGGCCCGCGCAAGCGCCGGGAGCGGCGCCGGGCGGGCGCCGAGGCGGTCGCCGCGCCACGAGCCTGACGGTCTGCCCGCATGACCCTGTTTCGCGCCACCTTCACCGTCGGCGGCCTCACCGCCCTGAGCCGCATCATGGGCTTCATTCGCGACGTGCTGATGGCCCGCATCCTCGGCGCCGGGATGATCGCCGACTGCTTCGTCCTCGCCTTCAAGCTTCCGAACTTCTTCCGCCGCCTGTTCGCCGAGGGGGCCTTCAGCGCCGCCTTCGTCCCCATGTTCGCGAGCATGGTGGAAGGGGAAGGCCTGCCCCCCGATGCCACGGCGGAGCAGAAGAAGGCG
The DNA here is from genome assembly GCA_964508185.1 of uncultured Sphingomonadales bacterium. Classification (GTDB taxonomy): domain Bacteria; phylum Pseudomonadota; class Alphaproteobacteria; order Sphingomonadales; family Govanellaceae; genus CAZDSS01. The sequence continues at coordinate 10,027 of CAZDSS010000060.1, read as the reverse complement.
GCCGCCGTCCGCTTCGCCGAGGAGGCGCTGGCCGCCCTGTTCGCGTCGCTCCTCCTGTTCGTGTCCCTGTGCCAGATCTTCATGCCCGCGGTGATGACGGTGCTCGGCGCGGGCTTCGTGGACAATGCGGAGAAGTTCGATCTCGCGGTGGCGCTCACCCGAATCACCTTCCCCTATCTCCTGTTCATCAGCCTGGTGTCCCTGCTCGGCGGGATCCTGAACGCCCTTCACCGCTTCGCGGCGGTCGCCTTCACCCCGATCCTCCTGAACCTGTTCATGGTGGGCTCGCTCCTGTTCTTCAGCCGCGCCGGGCAGACGCCGGCCCATGCCCTGGCCTGGGGCGTGAGCCTGTCCGGGGTCGCGCAGTTCGTCTGGCTCTATGTGGCCTGCCGGCGGGAGGGGGTGCGGCTGCGGCTCCGCCTGCCGCGCCTCACGCCGCAGGTGAAGAAGCTTCTTCTCGTCATGATGCCGGTCGCCCTCGGCGCCGGGGCGTTCCAGGTCAATCTGCTGATGGACACCTTCCTTGCGGGCTTCCTTGCGGACGGCTCCCTCGCCTTCCTCTATTACGCCGACCGCCTGAACCAGCTGCCCCTCGGCGTGATCGGCATCGCGGTGGGGACGGCGCTTCTTCCCATGCTGTCGCGACAGGTGGCGGCGGGCAATGACGACGCCGCCCTGCACAGCCAGAACCGGGCGATCGAAATGGCGCTGTTCCTGACGCTCCCCGCCGCCGTCGCCCTGGTGGTGGTGCCGGAGATCCTCGTCAAGGTGCTGTTCGAAGGCCGCGCCTTCACGCCCGAAATGACGGATGCGACCGCGGCGGCCCTCCGGGCCTTCGCCCTGGGCCTTCCCGCCTACGTCCTGGCGAAGGTCCTGAGCCCCGGCTATTTCGCGCGCAAGGACACGAAAACGCCGGTTCGCTACGCCATGGCCTCGCTCGTGGTCAATCTCGCCCTCAATGTGGCGCTCATGTTCCCGCTCAAGCATGTGGGACTGGCGCTGGCGACGGCGACCGCCGCCTGGGTCAATGCGGGGCTTCTGTTCTGGGGCCTCCGCGGGCGGGGCTATTTCGCGGCCGACGCGCGGCTCATGTCCCGCCTGCCACGGATCCTTGCGGCCTCCGTCTTCATGGGGATCGTCGTCCATCTCGCGGCGCGCCTTTTCGCCCCCGCCTTCGCCGAGCGGACGGAGCTTGCCTTCATGGCGCTCGCCGCGCTGGTTGTCGGCGGGGTCCTTGCCTACGGCGTCTCCGCGATCCTGGTCGGCGCCGTCAATCGCGCGGATCTTGCGGCGATCCGCCGCCCCTGAGGCCTTGCTTGACGCCTAAATGCTGCCGCGCCATAACCATGGCGAACCAATAACCTGAAGCCGGAGAACGAGCGGATGAGCACCAGAAACCGGGTGTTTTCGGGCGTCCAGCCCACGGGGAACCTGCATCTCGGAAACTATCTCGGGGCGATCCGCAACTGGGTCGGCTTGCAGGAAGACAATGAATGCATCTATTGCGCGGTGGACCTGCATGCGATCACAGTGTTCCAGAATCCGGCGGATCTGCGCGCCCAGACGCGCGAAGTGACCGCGGGCCTGATCGCCGCGGGCGTCGATCCCAGGCGCTCCATCATCTTCAACCAGTCGCAGGTCTCGGCCCATGCGGAGCTCGCCTGGATCTTCAACTGCGTCGCGCGCATGGGCTGGCTCAACCGCATGACCCAGTTCAAGGACAAGGCGGGCAAGAACCGCGAGAACGTGAGCACGGGCCTGTTCGTCTATCCCAATCTCATGGCCGCCGACATCCTGGTCTACAAGGCGACCCACGTCCCCGTGGGCGAGGACCAGAAGCAGCATCTGGAACTGACCCGTGACATCGCCAACAAGTTCAACAACGACTACGGGGTCGATTTCTTCCCCGAGGTGACGCCGCTCATCCTCGGCGAAGCGACCCGGGTCATGTCCCTGCGCGACGGCACCAAGAAGATGAGCAAGTCGGACCCGTCCGAATACAGCCGCATCGCCATGATCGACGACGCCGACGCCATCTCCCAGAAGATCCGCAAGGCCAAGACCGATCCCCTGCCGATCCCCGAAACGGTCGCCGAGCTCGAAGGCCGGCCCGAGGCCGCGAACCTCGTCGGGATCTATGCGGCCCTGTCCGACAAGAGCCGGGACGCGGTGCTGCAGGAATTCGCGGGCCGCGGCTTCGCCGACTTCAAGGCCAGGCTCGCCGACCTTTGCGTCGCCAAGCTCACCCCCATTTCCGAGGAAATGCGCCGGCTTGCCAAGGATCCCGGTTATGTGGACGGCGTGCTGAAGGACGGCGCCGAGCGGGCCCGCGCCATCGCCGCGCCGATCCTTGCCGAAATTCATGATATTGTGGGTTTTTTACGGGCCTGAATACCCTATATAATGGCGAGAGTGGTGGAGGGGTGATCGGAGTTGCATGTGATGCGTAGACAATTCGGAACATTGATCGCGGCGGCGCTCGCCCTGCTGATCGCCGGCTGTGCCAGTTCGTTCCAGTCCGATGTGGCCCGCTTCCATCAACTGCCGCGCCCATCGGGTGAAAGCTTCGTGATCGTTCCCAAGGACGAGAACAAGCGGGGCAGTCTGGAATTCAGGCAGTATTCGGCCCAGATCGCCTCGGCCCTCGCAGCCCAGGGCTATCGCCCGGCGTCCGACGAGGGCAAGGCCGACCTCATCGTGCGGGTGGACTACGGCATCGACGACGGCCGCACCGCCATCCGCTCCTATTCGTCGGGCTTCTACGGCGCGTACCATCCCTATTACTACAGTCCGTGGGGCTGGGGCCCGCCCGGTTTCTATGACCGGGACATCCGGTCCTACGTGGTCTATGCCCGCCGCCTCGAGATGGACATCGAGCGGCCTGGCGGCGAGCGCCTGTTCGAAGGTCGGGTGGTGAGCGAAGGGCGCGACAACCGTCTGCCCGAGGTGATGCCCTACATGATCGAAGCCATGTTCCAGGATTTCCCGGGACGGAGCGGCATGACCCAGCGGGTGGAGATCCCCACCGACTGAGCCGCAGGGCGAAAATCGGCGAATTCGTATGCAGCCGCCCGGAGGTTTCGGCCTTCCGGGCGGCTTCCTTTTGAGGTCAATTCTCGGGGCGCCGGGCACGCCCGTCCTGATCCGCCGCGCCCCAAGACGATTGTCAACCGCCCTTGCTTCGTTCATCTTTTGGAATTATCTCGCTGGGCTTCTCATGGGCAGACGGGGACTTCATGCTGGAAAACAGAACGGAAAGCCGTCCCGAGGGCAGCAGCAAGGATCGGCCGTGGAAATTCCTGGTCGTCGTTGACGACAGCCCCGAATTTCGCGCGGCCCTGCGCTTCGCCTGCCTGCGCGCCGCCCGCGTCGGCGGCGGCGTGGTGCTGCTCTACGTGATCCCCCCCGGCGACTTCCAGCACTGGCGCGCGGTCGAGCATATCATGCGCGAGGAAGCGCGCGAGGCGGCCCAGCTGACGCTCGACCGCTACGCCGCCAAGGTGCGGGAGCTTGCCGATATCGACGCCGAAACCGTGATTCGCGAAGGCAAGCTGCAGGACGAGATCGTCGCCCAGATCGACGAGGATCCCGGAATCCACGTGCTGGTGCTGGCCGCCGCCACCGGCGACAATCCCGGCCCCCTGGTTTCCGCCTTCAGCGGCCCCCTGATCAGCGCCATATCGATCCCCGTCCTGGTGGTGCCCGGCAATCTCTCCGACGAGGCGATCGACCGGCTGGTCTGATCGCCGCAAGCATTCCCGCGCCGCGAATACAGGACCGGTCCGGTCTTGATTTTGCCGGAGACTTTCGCCAATTAATGAACCATGACGCCGGCCGTGCCGGCAAAGCCTTTGCGCGGCTTGATGTGCAGGCCCCGCGAATTCGGAGAAATCGATGTTCATCCAGACCGAGCAGACGCCCAATCCCAATACCCTGAAGTTCATCCCCGGCCGGACGGTCCTCGGCGACAAGACCGCCGAGTTCACGGATGCGCAAGCGGCGGCGGCTTCCCCCCTGGCGGCGCGGCTGTTCGAGATCGAAGGGGTTGCGGGCGTGTTCCTCGGCTCCGACTTCATTACCGTCACCAAGGACGAGGGGCGGGACTGGCTGGCCATGAAGCCCCTGATCCTCGGCACCATCATGGAGCATTTCACCTCCGGCGCGCCGGTGCTGGCTGAAGCGGTCGATGAAGTGCTCGGCATGGAGGACGATCCGGCGGACGAGGACATCATCGTCCAGATCCGCGATCTTCTGGACACCCGCGTGCGGCCTGCGGTCGCCCGCGACGGCGGCGACATCATCTATCACGGCTTCCGCCAGGGCGTCGTTTATCTGCGCATGCAGGGTTCCTGCTCCGGCTGCCCGAGCTCCACGGCGACCCTGAAGCACGGGATCGAGAACCTCCTGCGCCACTACATCCCCGAAGTGACCGAGGTGCGCGCGGTCTGACGCCGCCCCTTCGCGGCCGCATGCGGCGTGAGGCCCGCCTGCGCCCGCGCGTTGCCGTCCTGCGGGCGAGACGGTAGATTGCGTAAAGCCAAGCCACCAAGCGGGGATTTCAAGGCGATGGATCATATGCCGCAACTCGACGACCGGATTCTCAACGATCAGAGCCTCGACGTGATCTTTCGGGCCGCGCGGACCCACAACCGCTGGCTCGACCGGCCGGTGAGCGAGGTGACGTTACGCGCGCTCTACGATCTTCTCCGCTGGGGCCCGACCAGCGCCAACGCCCAGCCCGCGCGCTTCGTCTTCGTGACCTCGGCGGAGGCGCGGGAGAAGCTCCTCGCCTGCGTGTCCCAGGGCAACCAGGAAAAGGTGCGTACCGCGCCGGTGACGGCAATCGTCGCCTATGACACGAAGTTCTACGAGGAGCTCCCGAAACTCTTTCCCCACAATCCCGCGGCGAAGGACTGGTTCGCCAGCGACGCGGCGCTGGTGGAAGAGACGGCCTTCCGCAACAGCAGCCTGCAGGGGGCCTATCTCATCATTGCGGCCCGCGCCCTCGGCCTCGATTGCGGGCCCATGTCGGGCTTCGACAAGGCGAAGCTCGATGCCGCCTTCTTCCCCGACGGCCGCTATCGCTCCAATTTCATCTGCGCCCTCGGCTACGGCGACCCCGCGGGGCTGTTCCCGCGCAATCCGCGCCTGTCCTTCGCCGAAGCCTGCGAGATCCTGTGATCTCCGACCGTCCCCATGACCGTCATTCTGGCCCTTGATACGACCCTCAGCGCCTGCTCGGCGGCGCTCGTCCGGGACGGCGCGCCCCTTGCCCACCGCTTCGAGGTGATCGGCCGCGGCCATGCGGAACGCCTGATGCCCATGATCGACGCCGTGATGCGGGACGCAGGCTGCGGCTATGACGCGGTGGATGCGGTGGCGGTCACCCTCGGCCCCGGCACCTTCACGGGCGTGCGCATCGGCCTTGCGGCGGCGCGGGGGCTGGCGCTCGCCCTCGACCGGCCACTTCTGGGCATATCCACGCTTGAAGCCGTCGCCATCGACCTTCTGCTCCGCCGCCCGGATCTGGCGGCGCGGCCCGTGACCGTCGTTCACGACGCCCGCCGCGGCGAGGTCTACATGCAGAGCTTCCGGGCTGCAGCGCTCGACCCCTTCCCCCGCCTCGAGCCGCTGGACGAGGCGGCGGCCTGGCCGATCGCCGACGCCGGGAACAAGATCGCCGATGGCGCCGTTGTTATCGGCACCGGAACGGGCCTTGTGCAAGGCGCGACGGTAGGGGGCGTGATCGACGCCTCTTCCCTGCATTCCGGTCACCCGGATGCGCTGGCGGTCGCCCGGATCGCCGCGGCGCGCGTTGGAGAAGGTGTCCCATGTACAGCGATACGGCCGATCTACCTCCGACCACCCGACGCCCGTTTGCCGTCGGACAATCCCCTGTGATGATGAGCGGCCACGGCGAATTGCGCCGCATCGGTCCCGAAGGCGGCGAGCTGCTGGCGGAGATCCGGCGCGCCGCGAGCCAGAGCCTGCCCTGGCGGCCAGAGGACTTCGCGGGCCTGCTGTCGCAGCCCACCGTGCGCTGCTTCCTCCTCATCGACCAGGACGCGGACGGGGTCGAAGGCCCCGTGGGCTACAGCCTTTACGCCTGCACCGGTGACGAGGGCGAGATCTACGATCTTGCGGTCCTTCCGGACTTCCGGCGGAGCGGCCGCGGCAAGATGCTGCTGCTCGCCGCCATCATCGCAGCCAGGGCGCAGGGCGCGCGGCGCATTCATCTCGAGGTCGACGAACATAACGAAGCCGCCCGCAAGCTATACGAAGCCCTTGGTTTCGAGGTCGTGGGACGGCGCAAAAACTACTACCGCGACATCAACGGCAAGGTAAGCGACGCCCTCGTCATGCGCCTTACCTTGAAATAGCGCGCCAAGAACGCCCCTCGATACCCTCTTCCATTACATCATTGCTAGCCCTCGCCCCCCGAATATTGCGGCGGGCGGCGTTATTTATGAAACGTATTGATGTTCACCTGTTAAGCCGGTATAGAGTAACGAGGTTTTCAAAGCAGGAACCACAATGCCCGAAAACAATACCAATCCGGTCGAAATTCTTGAGCTGACCGCCGATATCGTCGCTTCCTACGTTTCCAACAACGTCGTTCCGGTGTCGGAGCTCAGCAACGTCATCGGGCAGGTCTACGCATCGCTCAGCGGTCTGGGGAAAGCGCCCGCGCAGCCCGAGGCGAAGCTGGAACCGGCGGTGCCCATCCGCCGCTCGGTCACGCCGGACTACATCATCTGCCTCGAGGACGGCAAGAAGCTGAAGATGCTGAAGCGGCATCTCAAGACCCGCTACGGGCTGACCCCGGAGGAGTATCGGGAACGGTGGGGACTGCCGGCCGATTATCCCATGGTCGCGCCCAATTACGCCATCCAGCGGCGCGATCTGGCGAAGAAGATCGGCCTCGGCCGCAGCCGCCGCAGCACCAAACGCAAATAGCGTATATCCCGCCCGTTCCTGGTGCCGGGGTTATGAAGGGGCCGCGGGGCAGGATCTCCGCGACCGCAGATCAGCAGTTGTGAAGATGAGAGGAGAGGGGCATGC
>CAZDSS010000060.1:0-2955 GCA_964508185.1 uncultured Sphingomonadales bacterium | reverse complement strand
GGTTCCTGTCCTCGAGCGCCGACAGGAAGCGCGTCTCGGCGTTGCGGCCGATGTCGGAATAGACCTTCTCCGCCGCCTTCTCGCGGATGACCGACCAACGCCGCGTCATCGCCCGCGTCCTGTCGGAAGCCGAAGATCACCCGGACGTGGAGGAGGTCTATCGCCGCTCGACCGCGATCGACTCCAACATCAGCATCGCCACGGTCTACCGCACCGTCCGCCTGTTCGAGGAGGCGGGCATTCTCGAGCGCCACGATTTCCGCGACGGCCGCGCCCGCTACGAGCGGGTGTCGGACGATCACCACGACCATCTCATCAATGTGGAAACGGGCGAGGTGATCGAGTTCCGCCACGAGGAGATCGAGCAGCTGCAGCGGGAGATCGCCCGCCGTCTCGGCTTCAAGCTGGTGGACCACCGGCTGGAGCTCTATGGCGTGCCCCTGAGCCGCGAAGAGGGCGGACGGAAGGCGTAAATCCCATGTGCGTCCAGGTGCCAGGAAAGGTCGCGACCGCATGAGTCCACGCGCCTTTCTGGCGGTATGCTGCATCGTCGTCATGACGCTCGTGCTCATGCCGTTCCAGATCGCGTTCCTGAAGCTTGGCTCGCGCCGCGCCGCGACCCTGCCGCGCTTCTATCACCGGCTGGCGCTGCGCATCATCGGCGTGCGCCTGCGCGTGATCGGCGCGCCCGTCGACCCCGGCCCGGTGCTTTTCGTCTCGAACCACATCTCCTGGCTCGACATCCCCGTCCTCGGCGCCCTGCTGCCGGTGAGCTTCATCGCCAAGCGCGAGGTGGGCGAATGGGGGCCCTTCGGCACCCTCGCCCGGCTCCAGCGCACCATCTTCGTCGACCGCGAGAAGCGGAGCGAGAGCCGCCGCCAGAGCGGGGCCATCACCGACCGCCTCAAGGCCGGCGACAGCCTGGTGCTGTTCGCGGAAGGCACCAGCACCGACGGCTCCAGCGTGCGCCCCTTCAAGAGCGCCCTCTTTGCCGCCGCCGAGATCGGCAATGGCGAGGTCGCGGGCACGGAGGCCGCGCCGCTCATCATCCAGCCGGTGACCATCGCCTATCGCGCCATCAACGGCATTCCGCTGACCCGGGCGACCCGGCCGCTCATCGGCTGGTACGGCGACATGGAGCTTGAGCCCCATTTCCTCAATCTCCTGGGCCTCGGCCGCATCGTGGCCGACATCCATTTCCATGCCCCGGTGACGGCGAAGGACTTCGCCTCGCGCAAGGATCTCGCCCGTCATTGCTGGGAGGAGGTGCGCCGCGGCCTGCTCGCGAGCCGCCGGGGCGACGCACGGGATGCCGCCCGCTGAACCCCGGATTCTTGGGACTTTGCCTCTCCGCCCCGAAATGCTATAGGGTTCGCCTTTGAACAGGACCCGGTATCCTTCGGTGACACGCAAACTCCACATCAAGACCTACGGCTGTCAGATGAATGTCTATGACAGCGAACGCATGGCCGAGGCGCTTGCGCCCGCAGGCTTCGTGCTGACCGATACGCCGGACAATGCCGACCTCGTCATCCTGAACACCTGCCATATCCGCGAGAAGGCGGCGGAGAAGGTCTATTCCGACATCGGCCGCATGCGCGTTTTGCGGGAGGAACGGCAGGCGTCCGGCGCGGGCGACCTGATGATCGCCGTCGGCGGCTGCGTCGCCCAGGCCGAGGGCGAGGAAATCATCCGCCGCGCTCCCGCCGTGGACCTCGTCTTCGGGCCCCAGACCTATCATCGCCTGCCCGAGCTGGTGCGCAGCGCCGCCGCCGAGCGCGCAACCCACGGCCGCGCCCGTCTGGTGGAGACGGATTTCCCGGTCGAGGACAAGTTCGCAAGCCTCCCGCCGCCCAAAGGAGCCGGCGGGCCCACCGCCTTCCTCACCATTCAGGAAGGCTGCGACAAGTTCTGCACCTTCTGCGTCGTGCCCTATACGCGCGGCTCGGAAACCTCGCGTTCCGTGGCGCAGATCGTCGCCGAGGCCGAGCGCCTGGCCGAGGCCGGCGTGCGCGAGGTGACGCTGCTCGGCCAGAACGTCAACGCCTGGCACGGCGAGGGGCCTGACGGTTCCGAGTGGGGGTTGGGACGGCTCCTCTGCCGGCTGGCCGAGATTCCGGGCATCGCCCGGCTGCGCTACACCACCAGCCACCCGCGCGACATGGACGACGAGCTGATCGCCGCCCATCGCGACCTCGACGCGCTCATGCACTATCTGCACCTGCCGGTGCAGGCCGGTTCCGACCGCATCCTCAAGGCCATGAACCGCCGCCACACGGCCGACGACTATCTGCGCCTGATCGACCGCATCCGCGCCGCCCGCCCCGACATCGCCATGTCGGGCGACTTCATCGTCGGCTTCCCCGGCGAGACGGACGAGGACTTCGAGGCGACGCTGCAGCTCATCCGCGAGGTGAACTACGCCCAGGCCTTCTCGTTCAAATATTCGCAACGGCCGGGAACGCCGGGCGCGGATATGAAGTTTCAGGTCGAGGAAAGCGTCAAGGACGAACGGCTCCAGCGACTGCAGGCCCTGCTGATGGAACAGCAGCACGCATTCACTGCCTCCCGCGTCGGGCTCGAGATGGATGCCCTGATCGAGAAACCGGGCCGGAAACCCGGCCAGATTGTGGGCCGCTCGCCTTGGTTGCAGCCCGTTATTGTTGATGAAAACGCGGCCCAAATCGGCGACATTATCAAGGTGCGAATCACGAGTGCGGGTCCCAACAGCCTCTTTGCCATTCCGGCCTGAGGCCTACCGAGGAGAGACGTTATTTGAGCGCCGCCACCGACCTGAAAGCACTGCCCTCCGGGGCATCTGACATGGCGCACATCGTCCTGACCTTCGACAACAACAAGCTCGCGAGTGCCCTCTACGGGCAGTTCGACGAGAACCTCGCAAGGCTGGAACAGAAGCTCGGCATCGAGATCAGCTCCAAGGGCAATCAGCTCAGC
>CAZDSS010000059.1:0-17033 GCA_964508185.1 uncultured Sphingomonadales bacterium | reverse complement strand
GACGGCCCGGGCTGCGGCGCGCCGGGCGACAGATGCCTCAGCCATCAGCAACTCCTCACCAATCTCGGGACGGACGGCGGCTTTCTCCGCTTCACCTTCGATGACGCGATCACCGGACGCAGCCTCATTCAGGCCGTGCCGGCACCGGGCGCGCTCGCCCTCTTCGCCCTCGGGGTCGGCGGCCTGCTCCTCTTCCCGCGGCGCCGGGCCCGGCTGTCCGCCTGATATCAGCCCCCTTCCGATCGCCTTCAACTGTCGGGGAATTTGACAATTCCCCGACCCGTGACCTGCGATCCAACACCTTGAGTCCGCAGGATTCTTTGACTGGCATATGACTTGCTGAGCCCCCGCACACTTTTTGTTTTTGTGCCTATCTAGGGGAACCATAAATGACAATTTCGGGATTGGGGAAGGCGGCGGCGCAGCTGTTCCGCGGCCTCGCGATTGCCTGCGGCTTCTTCGGGACGGCTCAGGCCCTGCCGGTGATGGTCGATTATCATTCCATCACCCCGGCAACCGTCGAGACCTTTGAGGACGAAGAGACGGGCATCTCCCAGTACAGCATCTATTTCAACGGCTTCCGCGCGCGGTCGGAAGGCATGCTCAGCGTCACCGGCGCGAGCCTTCTTTGCGGGGCGGCGGGCGACCAGTGCCTGACCGCCGATTTCGCTTCCATGCCGCGGATCTTCGACGAGTTCGCCGCGGACACGGTCTATTTCGGCTTCTATCTTCACGCGGCGTCCAGCAGCGACGTGCTGGAGATCACCGCCGTCGGCGCCTCCGGCACGGAGACCTTCACCGTGAGCGGCAGCGGCTACTACGCCTTCGCCGATGATCTCGGCCTTACCAGCATCACCATCAACAATTTCGGCATGATGGTGGGAGGAGACCTGCCGAGCTGGGGCGACTGGACGCTGGACGACGTCATCACGGCGACGGCCGACCAGAGCCAGGAGCCGGGGCCGGGTTCCTCCGTTCCCGCACCGGGCGCGCTCGCCCTCTTCGCCCTCGGCGGCATCATGATGCTGCGCCGGCGGATGCGCTGAACCGCACCCCGGGCCGGCGCGGCGGCCGACGTCAGCCGGCCCGGTGGAATTCAAGGGTATCGCCGTCCGAAAGCTCGGGCATGAAGCGATATCCGCCTTCGGAGAATTTCTTCAGATCCTCCGGATCCGCAATGCGGTTGCGGATGATGTGGCGCGCCATCATGCCCCGGGCGCGTTTCGCCATCAGCCCCACCACCTTGGCGACCCCGCCCTTCACCTCCTTGAAGACCGGCGTGACGACCCGCGCCTTGAGCTTCTTCGGGCGCACGGCGCTCCAGTATTCGTTGGAGGCGCAGTTGACGACGATCGGATCCTTCTCCCCCGCGAGGCGGCGGTTGATCTCGTCGGTGATGCGGTCGCCCCAGAAGTCATAGAGATCCTCGCCCCGGGGATTGCGGAGCTTCACGCCCATCTCCAGCCGGTAGGCCTGCATGAGGTCGAGGGGGCGAAGCAGCCCATAGAGCCCCGACAGGATCGCGAGATGGTCCTGCGCATAAAGGATCTCGTCATCCGTCAGGCTGTCGACGTCCAGCCCCTGATAGGTATCGCCGCGGAAGGCGAAGACCGCGGGGGTCGCATTGTCCGGCGTGAAGGGCAGCGAGAAGGCGCGGAAGCGTTCGCGGTTGAGCTCCGCCAGGCTGTCGCTGATCCCCATCAGCTGCTTCAGGTCGCCGACCCCGAGACGCCGCGACACCTTCACGAGCGCCTCCGTCTCCTTGAGGAACACGGGTTCGCTTGCGGGCAGCTGCCGGTCGGGGGGCGTCATGTCCAGCTTTTTGGCTGGTGAAACGAGGACGAGCATCATATGGTCTCCTGCAGTTTCGCCGGGCCCGGGCGCGCGCCGGGCAAAGGGTGCGAAGCGGCCGATCTTGTGTGTCCGGCCTTGGCGCACCACTATAATGAGGGAGCCCGAAGGTGCAAGTTCACCGGCGGGCAGGTTGCGTTCGATTGAAGGAGAAGGATCGGAAAATGACGGCTCGTGCCCTTTCGCTGTCATTGGCCATCATCATGGGCGGCATGATGACCATGGCCGGCGCGGTGACGCCGCTTGCGGCGCAGGAGCCGGATCTGCCGCCGCTGCCGGGGCCGCCCGGCTCGGCGCCCGACGCGCCGCCGCCGCGCCAGCTGCCGAAGAGCGAACGGCAGCTCATCAACGAATGCCGCCAGGCCTACGAGGTGCGCGACTATGCAGCGGCCGAGGCCGCCTGTCTCCCCATCGCCGAGGACGGCAACGTGCTGGCGCAGCGCACGCTCGGCATGATCTATCTTTCGGGCTACGGCGCCTTCCGCCCCCATGTGCAGGCGGAGAAATGGATCCGCAAGGCGGCGGAGGCGGGCGACGCCCAGGCCCAGTTCACCCTCGGCACCATGTATCTCCATGGCGTGGGGGTCACCAAGCTCGACAAGACCGCCGCCGAATGGATCCTCAAGGCGGCGGAGCAGCGCCATCAGGAGGCCCAGGACACCATCGCCTACATGTATCTGGTGGGCCAGGGCGTGCCCAGGCGCAACGATCTCGCCCTCTATTGGTACAAGCGGGCGGCGGATGCGGGCTACCCCAAGTCGCAATACAATCTCGGCGTCCTCTATCACAAGGGCCAGGCGGTGCCGCGGGATGAATCCCAGGCCCTCTACTGGATTCGCCGGGCCGCCGCCAACGGCTATCCGGACGCCAAGAAGTTCCTCGAGGACGTGGACCCGCGCCGCAAGTGACGCGGATCAGGTCGGGACGAAGCTTTCCTGCACCAGGCGGGCGACCGCCGCGACCGCCGGGCGGTTGCGGTCCCGCGCCCGCCGCAGGGCATGCCATTCAAGCCCGTAGTCCGGCCCGTCCAGCGGCAGGGTGACGAGATCCCATCCCGAAAGATAGGGTGTGACCGTGCGCCGCGGCAGGATGGTGATCCCCTCCCCCGCCCGCACCAGCTGGAGCACAGCCTCGGTGACGCCCGCGCTCACCACCCGGCGCGGCAGGATGCCGTGGCGGGTGAAGATGAGCTCGTATTCCCGGCCCCGCTCCGGCCGGGTGTGATGGGTGATGTAGGTGGCGTCCGCGAGATCGCCGGGCGCGACGGCCCCGTGCTTCGCGAAGGGGTGGGAGGCTGCGGCGACGGCCACCAGCGCGTCCGTCATGAGAAGGCACGATTCCACCTGCGGATCGCTGCTGCGGCCGAGGACGATCGCAAGGTCTATGGCGCCGCGGGCAAGCTCCGCAACGCCGTCCTCGAGGGGCCGCGTCGGAATTTCGAGCGCCACCCGCGGCAGGTCGCGCCACACCGCCCTCTGCACCGGCGGCAGCCAGTCATAGGGCGTGTAATAACCGCCGCCGATCCGCACCACGTCGTCGAAGCCGGCCGCCAGCTTCTCGATGTCCTGCTCCACCCGGCTGATCTCGCCGAGGACGCTTTCCGCCACCAGCAGCAGACGCTCGGCGGCGCTGGTGAAGCCGATCTTGCGGCCGCTTTTCACGAAAAGGCGCGCCTGGATCCGCCGCTCCGCCTCGCGCATGCGGTGGCTGACCGCCGATTGGGTCAAGCCCAGCGCCGCCGCCGTCTCCCCCACGCTGCCGGTGCGGAACAGTTCGCGGATCATGACGAGATGGCGGAGCTCCAGGGCGGACATGGGTGACGGAATCCTCAATTCATGAACGTTTTTCACATAATATCTCAAAATTATGAATTTGATGTAAGGAAAGCTCATGCCCTAGACTTGCAATGAGAACAAGCGGGAGCTTCAGGATAATGAGCGACAAGCGCGACATGCCGCATGGCGCGGTGGATCTTTCGGGCGAGGAGGTGCATTGGCGCCAGGCCATGAGCTATGGCGACTATCTCGGGCTCGACACCCTCCTCGCCTCGCAGAAGATGCTGACGGCGGAGCATGACGAGATGCTCTTCATCGTCATCCATCAGGTGTCCGAACTGTGGATGAAGCTATCGATCCATGAGCTGCGCGCGGCGATCGACCAGGTGCGGATCGACGATCTGCGCCCGGCCTTCAAGATGCTGTCCCGCGTCTCGCGCATCCAGGCCCAGCTCATCCAGGCGTGGGAAGTGCTGTCCACCATGACGCCCGCCGATTACCTGCGCTTCCGCGACCGGCTGGGGCAGAGCTCCGGCTTCCAGTCCTACCAGTACCGGACCATGGAATTCCTGCTCGGCAACAAGAACGCCGCCATGGTGCGGGCGCACGAGCAGAAGCCCGAAATCCACGCGGCCCTCGTGGACGTGCTGCAATCCCCGAGCTTCTATGACGAGGCGCTGCGGCTCCTCGCCCGTCGCGGCTTCGACATCCCGGCGGAGAAGCTCGAACGCGACTGGTCCGAGCCCTATGTGGCCGACCCCCGGGTCGCCGCCGCCTGGGCCGAGATCTATCGCCATACGGACAGGTACTGGGACCTCTACGAACTCGCCGAAAAGCTCGTGGACGTGGAATACCATTTCCAGCAATGGCGCTTCAGCCACATGAAGACGGTGGAGCGCATCATCGGCTACAAGCGCGGCACGGGCGGCACCTCGGGCGTGGGCTATCTCGTGAAGGCCCTCGACCTTCATTTCTTTCCCGAGCTGTGGTCGGTGCGGACGGATCTTTGAGCCATGACGCGCATCTGGGACATATCGCAGGCAATCTCGACGGGCATTCCCGTCTGGCCGGGGGATACGGCCTACAGGGAGGAGCTCAACTGGGCCATCGGCCCGGGCTGCCCGGTGAACGTTTCCACCATCACCCTGTCGCCGCATACGGGAAGCCATGCGGACGCCCCCTGGCATTACGACGAGCAGGGCGCGCGCATCGGCGAGGTGGATCTGGCCCCCTATCTCGGCCCCTGCCGGGTCATCCATGTGATCGGCTGCGGCCCGCTCATCGAACCCGGACATGTGGCCGATCGGCTTGACGGCGCGCCGCCGCGGGTGCTGTTCCGCACCTATGACAGGAGCCCGGCCGGTTGGGATTCGAGCTTCACGGCGCTCGCGCCCGCGACCATCGAGATGGTGGCCGATCGCGGCGGCATTCTGGTGGGGCTCGACACCCCGTCGGTGGACCCCGAGCAATCGAAGACGCTGGACGCCCACATGGCCGTGCGGCGGCGGGGGCTTGCGATCCTTGAAAGCCTGGTGCTCGACGACGTGCCCGAGGGGGATTACGAGCTCATCGCCCTGCCGCTCAAATTCATGACCCTGGACGCATCGCCCGTCCGCGCCATCCTGCGGAGCCTTTGACATGACCAAGATCACCCGCGCCGATCTCGCGGCGCTCGATGCCGGCGATCCGCTGGCCCATTGCCGCGACCGCTTCTCGCTGCCCGAAGGCGTCATCTACATGGACGGCAATTCCCTGGGCGCGCTGCCGCGCACGACCGCCGCGCGCCTTGCCGATGTGGTGACCCGGGAATGGGGCCATGACCTCATCCGCAGCTGGAACACGGCGCAGTGGATCACCTATCCCCAGCGCCTCGGCGACCGCATCGCCACCCTCATCGGCGCCGCGCCCGGGACGGTGGTGGCGGCTGACTCCACCTCCATCAATCTCTACAAGCTCGCGGCGGCGGCGCTGAAACTTCAGTCGCCGCGGCGCAAGGTGGTGACGGAGCCCGGCAATTTCCCGACCGACCTCTATATCCTGCAGGGCCTCGCCCGCTACATGGACATGGAGCTCGTGACGGTGCCGCGCGACCGGCTTCTCGATGCGGTCGATGATGCGACCGCCCTCGTGGTGCTGACCCACGTCCATTACAAGACGGGCGAGATGTTCCCCATGGGCGAAGTGACCCGCGCCGTGCAGGCGAAGGGCGCATTGATGCTGTGGGACCTCAGCCACAGCGCGGGCGCGGTACCCGTGGATCTTGCGGGTGCGAACGCCGATCTCGCCGTCGGCTGCGGCTACAAGTATCTGAACGGCGGGCCGGGCGCGCCCGGCTTCCTCTATGTGGCGCCACGCCTTCAGGCGCGGATCGATCCGCCGCTCGGCGGCTGGATGGGCCATGCCGCCCCCTTCGCCTTTTCGGACGATTATGTGCCCGCGCCGGGGATTGCCCGCAATCTCTGCGGCACGCCGGTGATCCTCGGCATGGCGGCGCTGGAAGAGGGGCTTCGCACCTTCGAGGGCGTCGATCTCGCCGATCTTCGCGCCAAATCCCTGAAGCTTGCCGAGATCTTCATGCAGCTGGTGGAGGAGCAATGCGCAGGGTTCGGTCTTGCCATCGTCACCCCGCGCGATGCGGAGCGGCGCGGCAGCCAGTGCTCCCTCGCCCATGAGGAGGGCTACGCCATCATGCAGGCGCTGATCGCCCGCGGCGTGATCGGCGACTTCCGCGCGCCCGACATCCTGCGCTTCGGCTTCACGCCCCTTTATGTGCGTTACCAGGATGTCTGGGATGCTGTAGCATGTCTCAAGGACATCATGGAAAGCCGGGCCTGGGACAGCGCAGAATACAAGACCCGCGCTGCGGTCACCTGATCTGCTGCCCCTCTCCCGGAACGGCAGGGCCGGTCCCGCGTTTGCACGTCGGGATCGGCCGCACAGCAAGGCAAGGAGAGGAACCATGGCCGTCAAACCCGTGCCCGAGGGCTATGAAGGCGTCATTCCCTATCTTTCGGTCCATGACGCCGCCGCCGCGATCGAGTTCTACAGGCAGGCGTTCGGCGCCGTGGAGATCATGCGCTTCACCGACCCGTCGTCGCGCGTGGGACACGCGGAGATCCGCATCGGCAGCAACGTGGTGATGCTTGCCGACGAACATCCCGAGATGAATTTCCTGAGCCCCCGCACGCGCGGCGGAACGCCCGTGATCCTCCATGTCTATGTGGAGGACGTGGACAAGACGGCGGCCGCCCTCAAGGCCGCGGGCGCGGAGGAGAACCGCGCCCTCGAGAACCAGTTCTACGGCGACCGGACGGCGGTCTTCACCGATCCCTTCGGCCATGTCTGGCATATCGCGACCCGGATCGAGGAACTGACCGAGGACGAGATCAACCAGCGTGCCGCCGCCATGTTCGAGGAAGATTGAGAGTGATTTCCTGACCGAAAAAAAGCGGCCGTTCACCGCCCGGCCGAAGCCGGAAGGTGAACGGCCGAGACGTCAGTCAGGCAGAACTGCAGTGGTCTCGATCTCCACCAGGGCCTCGTCCTCCATGAGGGCCGAGACGGCGACGACAGCCATGGCGGGGAAATTCTTGCCCAACACCTCGCGGTAGGCGGCGCCCACTTCGCGGATGTTGGCGATATATGCCTTCTTGTCGGTGATGTACCAGGTCATGCGCACCATGTGCTCGGGCCCGGCGCCGGCAGCGCGCAGCACCGCAAGGGTGTTCTCGAGGGTCTGGCGGAACTGGCCCACGAAGTCCTTGTGCTCGAACTTCATGGTCACCGGGTTCCAGCCCACCTGGCCGGCGACGAACACCATGCGCCCCTTGGCGCTGATGCCGTTCGCATAGCCCTTGGGCGTGGGCCAGCCTTCGGGCAACAGATGCTGCAGATGCTCCATGTCTTCACGACTCCTTTACTAAAGCTTGCGCGCGCTGCTCTTCCTGCTGGCGCAACTTGAAGCGCTGGATCTTGCCGGTTTCGGTCTTGGGCAGCGCGTCCACGAATTCGACGGCGCGGGGATACTTGTAGGGCGCGATCGAGGATTTGACGAAGTTCTGCAGCTCCTCCACGAGGGCCGCGGAGGGGGTGACGCCCGGGCGGAGCACCACGAAGGCCTTGACGATCTGGCCGCGGGCGGGATCCGGCGCGCCGATCACCGCGCATTCGGCGACGGCGTCATGACGCAGCAGCACTTCCTCCACCTCGGGACCGCCAATGTTGTAGCCGGCGGAGACGATCATGTCGTCGGCGCGGGCCTTGAACCAGAAATAGCCGTCCTCGTCCATGAGGAAGGCGTCGCCCGTGACGTTCCAGCCCTTGACCACATAGTCCTTCTGCCGGGGGTCGGCGAGATAGCGGCAGCCCGTGGGGCCGCGCACGGCGAGCTTGCCGACGGAGCCGGGCGGCAGCGGGTTGAAATCCTCGTCCAGCACGCAGGCTTCATAGCCCGGCACCGCCTTGCCGGTGGAGCCGGGGCGGATGTCGTCGCCGCTCGCCGAGATGAAGATATGGATCATCTCGGTGGAGCCGATGCCGTCGATGATGCGGATCCCGGTCTCGCGCTCCCAGTCCTCGAACACGCTCTTGGGCAGATGCTCGCCGGCGGAAAGACATTTGCGCAAGCTTCCGACGCCCTGTTCCGCCACCTTCGGCAGCAGCGCCTTGTACATGGTGGGCGCGGTCGCAAGGAGCGTGACGCCATGGCGATGGATGCCGTCGAGCACGGCGTCCATGCTCGGCTGCTCGATGAGATAGGCGGCGGCGCCTATACGCAGCGGGAACACCAGTTCCGCACCTAGCCCGAAGGTGAAGGCCAGGGGCGGCGTTCCGGCGAACAGATCATCCGGCCCCGGCTGCAGCACATGACGTGAAAAGCTGTCCGCCATGGCCAGGACGTCGCGATGGAAATGGACGCAGGCCTTGGGCTTGCCCGTGGTGCCCGAGGTGAAGGCCATGAGCGCCACGTCCTCCGCCGCAGTCTCGACCGCCGTGAAGGCCCCGGTCTTCTGCGCCATGAGGCGGCGCAGCTCGCCGAAGGAGACGACTCGCCGCAAGACCGGACTTGCGGCCTCGACGGCGGCCAGTTCGTCGAGCAGGCGATCGTCGCAGAGCGCAAGGCCGATCTCGGCCTTGTCCACCGCCTTCTGCAATTCAGGCGCGCGCAGGAGCGGCATGGTGGGAATGACGATGCCGCCCGCCTTGATGACCGCAAGGAAGCAGGCCGCCATCATGGCGTTGTTGGGCCCCCTGAGCAGCACGCGATTGCCCGTGCGCAGGCCGAGGTCCTCGACCAGCGCCTGGGCGATCTGGTTGACCGCGCGCTCCAGCTCGCCATAGGTCCAGGCATGATCGGCGGCGATGATCGCGCGGCGGTCGCGATGGCCCGCGGCCGCCATGCGGTCGACGAGCTCCGCCGCTGCGTTCAGCCGCGCGGGATATTGCAGTTCGGGCAGGTTGAAGGTCAGGACAGGCCAGTCCTCGCGCGGGGGCAGATTGTCCCGCGCGAAGGTGTCCACGTGAGCCGTGTAGCTGTCGTTCATCCCAACCTCCCCTGTATCCGGTGCGGTTTCCGGGTTCAGCCGTTATGGGCCGCGGCGGCGGCGAGCACCTGCCGCGCGATCACCAGCTTCTGAACTTCGGACGCGCCCTCGTAGATCCGGAGCGCGCGGATTTCCCGATAAAGGCTTTCGACCGGCACTCCCTTGGTGACGCCCAGCCCTCCCCAGAGCTGGACCGCCTGGTCGATCACCTTCTGCGCCGCTTCGGTCGCATAGAGCTTGGCCATGGCCGCCTCGCGGGTGACCCGGGCGCCGGTCACGTCCTTGACCCAGGCCGCGCGATAGATGAGGAGCGCGCTTGCATCCACATCGAGCGCCATGTCGGCGAGCTGCGACTGCACGATCTGCATGTCGGCGAGCGGCGCGCCGAACAGCTTGCGATTCTGCGCGCGGTCCAGCGCCTCGTCCAGAGCCCTCCGGGCGAAGCCGAGGGCTGCGGCCCCCACCGTCGAACGGAAGATGTCCAGGGTCGCCATGGCGATCTTGAAGCCTTCGCCGGGCTTGCCCAGGAGATTGGCCTTCGGCACCTTGCAGTCCGTGAACCTGAGCCGCGCCAGCGGATGGGGCGCAATGACGTCGATGCGCTCGGCGATCTCAAACCCCGGCGTGTCCGCATCGATCACGAGCGCGCTCAGCCCCTTGGCCCCCGGTGCCTCGCCCGTGCGCACGAACAGGCAGTAGAAATCGGCGATGCCGCCGTTCGATATCCAGGTCTTCTCGCCGTTGATGACGTAATGGTCGCCCCTGTCCTCGGCGGTCGTGGAGATCGCCGCGACGTCGGATCCCGCAACGGGTTCGGAAAGCGCGAAGGCCGCAACCTTCTCGCCCGCCGCGACCGCCGGAAGATAGCGCCGCTTCAGTTCCTCGCTGCCGGCAAGGGTAATGGCCCCGGAGCCGAGCCCCTGCATGGCGAAGACGAAATCCGCAAGGCCCGAATAGCGGGCGAGCGTTTCGCGCGTGAGGCACAGGGTGCGCACGTCGAGATTTTCGTGCCGCCCGCCATAGGCCGCGGGAACGCAGGCCTTGAGCCAGCCGCCCGCGGCGAGATGCCGCAGGATCTCGGCGCACTCGCCATCGAGATCATGGCCGTGCGGCAGGGGCGCGATCACCTCGCGCGCCCAGGCGTCGAGCGCGCGGGCATGCTCCCGATGATGGCTCTCGAAGAACGGCCAGGAAAGGAAGCTCGTGTCGGCCATGCTCAGTTGCCCTCGAACACCGGCTTTTCCTTCTTCACGAAGGCGTTGTAGGCACGGGTGAAGTCCTGGGTCTGCATGCAGATGGCCTGGGCCTGGGCCTCGGCCTCGATCGCCTGCTCGATGCTCATGTTCCATTCATGGTTGAGCGCCGTCTTGGTCATGGCATGGCCGAAATTGGGCCCGTCGGCGAGACGGCGGGCAAGCGACATGGCTTCATCCAGAAGCTGCTCCCGCGCCACCACCTTGTTGAACCAGCCCCAGCGCTCGCCCTCGTCGGCGGTCATGGCGCGGCCGGTGAAGAGAAGCTCCGACGCCCGGCCCTGCCCGATGATGCGCGGCAGGATGGCGCAGGCGCCCATGTCGCAGCCTGCAAGCCCGACGCGGGTGAAGAGGAACGCGGTCTTCGATTCCGGCGTGCCGTACCGCATGTCGGCGGCCATGGCGATCGCCGCCCCCGCCCCGGCGCAAACGCCGTCGATCGCCGCGATCACCGGCTGCGGGCAGGCGCGGATGGCCTTCACGAGGTCGCCGGTCATGCGGGTGAAGCGAAGAAGGCCCTTCATGTCCATTTTCGTCAGCGGGCCGATGATGTCGTGGACGTCGCCGCCGGACGAGAAATTGCCCTCAGCCCCGGTGATGACCACCGCCTTGATGTCGTCCATGTAGACGAGGCGGCGGAAGGCGTCGCGCATTTCGGCGTAGGATTCGAAGGTGATCGGGTTCTTGCGCTCGGGCCGGTTGATGGTAAGCAGGGCGACGCCGTCCTTCACCTCCCACAGGAAGTGCCTGGGCGTGAAATGGGTCGCGGGCGCGAGATCCGAAATATCCATGTCTTATGCGTCCTTCTTGTCGTGCTTGGCGATGGAGGCCTTGGCCTTGGCCAGAAGCCCCATCATCTGATCCATTTCTTCTGCCGTAAGATCGGCGAGCATGCCGGAGATCCAGCGCTCGTGCTCCCGCGCCCAGTTCTCGAAGGCGGCGCGGCCCGCGGGCGTCATGGTGACGATCTGGGTGCGGCGATCGTGCGGCGCGGCCCGGCGGGCGATGAGCCCTTCCTTCTCCAGCCGTTCGGCGACACCGGTCACGTTGCCGTTCGAGACCATGAGCCAGCGCGAAAGCTCGCCCATGGAAAGCCCCTCCTCGGGAGCGCGGTAGAGGGCGGCCATCAGGTCGAAGCGCGGGAGCGTCGTGTCGAACCGCTCCTTCAGGAGATTGCGCATACCCCGTTCCAGCATGTTGCTGCAGGTCAGGATGCGCAGCCACAGGCGAAGCGGCTGCTTGCCTGCAGGGACCGCTTCGACCTTTTCCTCGACGATGTCTATGCCCTTGCTCATCAGGTAACCTCACCCCCCGCGACGGCGATGGACTGGCCGGTGATCGAGCCCGATTCCTTCAGTGCGAGCCAGACCACGGCGGAGGCCACCTCGTCGGGCTGGATGAGCCGTCCCTGCGGATTGCGCGCCGTCAGTTCGGCCATGGCCTGTTCCGCCGTGCGTCCGGTCTTGGCGACGATGTTCTCGATCGCGTCCCTCACGATATCCGTTTCCGTATATCCGGGACAGACCGCATTGACGGTAACGCCCTTGGTCGCAAGTTCAAGCGCCAGCGCGCGGGTGAGTCCGACGACGCCGTGCTTCGCCGCCGTATAGTGGACCACATAGGGATATCCCACGAGGCCCGCGGTGCTCGCCACATTGATGATGCGGCCGTAGCCCGCATCGCGCATGGGGCCCACCACCTCGCGGATGCAGAGATAGGTGCCGGTGAGATTGATCTCGAGCGTGCGGCGCCACTGCGCGGGATCGAGGCGGTGGAAGGGGGTCGCCTCCGCCGCGCCCGCATTGTTGACGAGGATATTCACGGGGCCGAAGGATGCCGTCGCCTGGGCGAAGGCTTCCCGCACCCTGGCCTCGTCCGTGACGTCGACCGCGATCGCCTGGGCTTCGGGCAGCTCCGCCGCCCGCGCCCTGAGACGGTCGAGATTGCGCGCCATCAGGGTGACGCGCGCGCCCCGCGCCGCAAGATGCCCGGCGATGGCGGCGCCGATCCCGGTGCCGCCGCCGGTGACGACCGCATGCTGGCCCGCGAAGGGTCGCTCCGTCATGCCGCCTTCTCTTGCTCGCTGTTGAGGCGTGCGGCCGCTTCCTGGATCTGGGCCTCGCGCTCCAGATTGCGGGCGAGCTGCTCGAAGCCCGAGAGATAGGGCTGGGGCACGCGGACACCGGCATATTTCTGGCTCGCCGCCGCACGGAGCGTCCAGAACGGATCCATGAGATGAGGCCGGGCAAGGGCGCAGAGATCGGCGCGGCCCGCCGCCAGGATGCTGTTCACATGGTCGATCTCGTAGATGTTGCCGACGGCGATCGTGGGCACGCCGCATTCGTTGCGGATGCGGTCCGAGAACGGCGTCTGGAACATGCGGCCATAGACCGGCCGGGCGCGGGTCGAGGTCTGGCCGGCCGAGACATGGATGATGTCCGCCCCCGCCGCATGGAAGGCGCGGGAGATCTCGAGGGCGTCATCCGGCGTGATGCCGTCCTCGCCCACCCAGTCGGTGGCCGAGATGCGGACCGACATGGGCTTGTGCTGCGGCCACACGGCGCGGATCGCGCGGAACACCTCCAGCGGGAAGCGCAGGCGGTTTTCGAGCGAGCCGCCGTATTCGTCCGTGCGCTTGTTGGTCAAGGGCGTGATGAAGGCAGACAGGAGATAGCCGTGGGCGGCATGGAGTTCCACCATGTCGAAACCGCATTCCTCGGCGCGCTCGGTCGCGCGCACGAAGTCGGCGATGACGCGGTCCATGTCGGCGCGGGTCATCTCCCGCGGGACCTGATTGGGCTCGTCCCACTTGACGGGCGACGGAGCGATGATCTCCCAGTTGCCTTCATCGAGCGGCACGTCATAGCCTTCCCAGCCCACCTTGGTCGAGCCCTTGGGGCCAGCATGGCCGAGCTGGATCGCGAACTTGGCGTCGCTCTGGGCATGGACATAGTCCACGATGCGCTTCCAGGCCGCCACATGCTCGTCGTTGTAGATGCCGGCGCAGCCGGGGGTGATGCGGCCGTCGGCCGACACGTCGGTCATCTCGGTGAAGAGAAGGCCCGCCCCGCCCTGGGCGCGGCTGCCGTAATGGACGAGATGGAAGTCGTTCACGAGGCCGTCCTTCGCCGAATACATGCACATGGGCGAGACGACGACGCGGTTGACCAGCTCCATGTCGCGGAGCCTGAAGGGCGTGAACATGGGCGGCACCGGCTGCTGCACCGGACGGCCGGCGGCGCGCTCGGCGAACCAGCGCTCATAACCCTCGAGCCAGTTCTTGTCGCGGATGCGGAGATTTTCGTGGCTTACGCGCTGCGAGCGGGTGAGCAGCGAATAGGTGAACTGCTCCGGCTCCATCTTGAGGTAGCGGTCGATCTCCTCGAACCATTCCATGGAGTTGCGCGCGGCGTTCTGGAGCTTGAGGACGTCCAGATGCCGCTCCTCCTGATAGAGGCGCAAGGCCGTATCGAGATCCAGATTGCTGTTCAGCTTCTCGGCGAGATTGATCGCGTCCTCGAAGCCGAGCTTGGTGCCCGAGCCGATGGAGAAATGGGCGGTATGCGCCGCATCACCCATGAGCACGATCCGGCCGTGGCGCCAGTTGCCGCACACGACGCGCGGGAAATTGATCCAGGCCGAGCCGCGCAGATGGCGCGCATTGCTCATGAGCTCGTGGCCGTCGAGATATTCGGCGAAGAGATCGGCGAGGAAACGGCAGTTTTCCTCCTGCGTCATGTGCTCGAAGCCGAAGGCCTTCCAGGTTTCCGGCTGGCACTCGACGATGAAGGTCGAGGTGTCCTTGTCGAAGCGATAGGCATGGACCCAGATCCAGCCATGCTCCGTTTCCTTGAAGATGAAGGTGAAGGCGTCGAACGTCTTGTGCGTGCCGAGCCACACGAACTTGTTGGACCGGATGTCGATATCGGCCTGGAAGATGTCCTTGTAGTGGTTGCGGATCTTCGAATTGAGGCCGTCGGACGCGATGATGAGGTCGGCGTCGGCATATTTGGTATCGAGGTCCGGAATGTCGAACTCGGTCTCGAACACCAGCTTGACGCCCAGTTCCCGCGCCCGCTCGTGCAGCAGGTTGAGAAGACGCATGCGGCCGATGCCGCAGAAGCCATGCCCCCCGGAGGTGATGACCCGGCCCTTGTGATGGACGTCGATATCGTCCCAGTGGGCGAAGCTGTCGAGGATGCGCTCGGCGCTCACCGGGTCGTTGCGGCGCAGGTTCGCCATGGTCTCGTCCGAGAACACGACGCCCCAGCCGAAGGTGTCGTTCGGGCGGTTGCGCTCCACGACCGTAATGTCGTGCTGCGGATTCCGCAATTTCATGGAGATTGCAAAATAGAGCCCCGAAGGCCCGCCACCAATGCACACGATCTTCATACTGCTCTCCTTTGCGAGTCGAATTTATTTTAAGCTTAAAATATTCCCCTTGGCAACCCCCCGCGCCGGAGGGCGGCGGACGGACGCCCAAAGACCCGCCGGGTCAAGGGGTTCGGAGGACAGACGCCAATTCGGCTGGACGGCGGGAGCGCGTATGCTTAGCTTGGCTGCGAGTGTGACACTAGGAGGAGCGCCCCAATGCGACCCGTTTTCCTGATGATCAAATGCGAACTGGGCAAGGCCTATGAAGTGGCCGACGAGCTGGTGGACCTGGTGCAGGAGACGTCGGAGGTCTATTCCATCTCGGGCCAGTACGACCTTCTGGCCAAGTTCAACCTGGAGGATGACCAGGACATCGGGCGCTTCGTCTGCGAGCGGGTGCAGGTTCTGCCCAACATCAAGGACACCTTCACCATCATCTCCTTCCGCGTGTTCAGCTGAGAACGCAACGCCACCTCGCGGCGGCGCAAAAAGAAGGGGCCGGCTGAGCCGGCCCCAGTGGTCTTGCCGTTGACGGCATACAGGAGATGGGACGTTACATGAGCCAGGGATCCCAACCCTCGTCGAAGGGCGTCGGAGAGACGGAGACGTCCGCGTAGTACCAGTCGCTCCACAGCTCCCCGTCGAAGGCGCGAAGCCAGATCTTCTCCGTGCGGCCCATCATTTCGCCGGTCCAGGCGATGTCCGCGAACTGCTCCGGCGTCAGGGTGAAGAAGGTGTCGTTCAGATCCCCTTCCATGTTCCAGTGGCCCGTGCCGCGCACACCACCCCACAGCTGATACTGGATGATGGGATCGTCATTGGGATCGCTTACCGAGAACAGGTCGCTCGCCAGCACCGTCTCGTTGACGTCGATCACGACGCTGGTGCCCACGGCGACCGGCGCCAGATTGTCCAGCGGCAAGGAAGTGACGTTGGCGCTCGACCATTCGCCCCACGCGCCGTCGGGCGACCCCAGGCGGATCCACAGGTCTTCCGTCGTGCCGCCGCTGCCCACGATCCAGTAGGCGGCGCCGAAATCGGCGGCGTCGATCACGATGTCGCGGTCCATGGCGACGCCGTTCACCTGCCAGTAGCCCGTGGCGTCGAACCCGGCCCAGAGATTGACCTTGCCGTCACCGGGACTGATGCCGAACAGGTCGGCCGCCGCGATGGCGTCGCCTGGCGCCGCGCTCCATTCGATGGGTGATTCGACGCCCGGCTCCGGATCGAGGCCCGGCTCCGGATCGGGTTCGGGGTCGGGCTCCGGTCGCGGCAGAGGCTCCGGCTCGGGCTCCGGCTCGGGCGCCACGGGCGCGGGCAAGGCCGCGATGCGCAGGATGAAACCCGCTTCGGCGGTCGCCCCCAGGGGATCCGTGGCGACCACCACGATCTCGAGATCACCCGCATCACCCGCGCCGGGCAGGCCGGTGAAGACGCCGCGATCCGCATCGAACTGCAGCCAGTCCGGCAGCGCCCCGCCGTCGGCGAGACGGGCGGAGAGCGTCAGGCCGTCGCCGTCGGGATCGGTGAACAGGCCGTCGGGCAAGGCGAAGGCGAATTCCGACCCCGCCTCCGTCTCCTGGTCGCCGAGGGCGGCCGCCACCACCGGGGCTTCGTTGACGTCGCGTACGGTGAGACGGAACTGGCTGCTGGCCGACAGGCCCTGCGGATCGGTCGCGACGACGCGAATGTCGAGGACGCCGTCGTCCTTCTCGCCCGGGGTGCCGGAAAGGGTGCGAGTTGCGGGATCGAAAATCAGCCAGTCGGGAAGCGCGCTGCCGTCCGCAAGCGTCACGTCGAACGTCAGGGCATCGCCGTCGGGGTCCATGAAGGTCGCAGCCGGAATGACGAAGGTGAAGGGCGTCTTCTCATCGACCGCCTGGTCGGCAATGGCGGCGCCCGTCACCGGCGCCTCGTTCACGTCGCGGACCGTGAGGCGGAACTGGCTGCTCGCCGACAGGCCCTGCGGATCGGTCGCCGTGACCCGGATCTCGAGCACGCCGTCATCCTGCTCGCCCGGCGTGCCGGAGAGAGTCCGCGTCGCCGGATCGAAGGTCAGCCAGTCCGGAAGCGCGCCGCCGTCGGCGAGGGTCACCTCATAGATCAAGGCATCGCCGTCAGGGTCGGCGAACGCTTCGGCCGGGATCGTGAAGGTGAAAAGCGTCTTTTCGTCGACGACCTTATCGCCGATCGAGGCGTCCGCAACCGGCGCCTCGTTGACGTCCCGCACCGTCAGG
>CAZDSS010000058.1:0-17100 GCA_964508185.1 uncultured Sphingomonadales bacterium | reverse complement strand
CATCGGCCATTTCGACAGCGAGATCCAGGTTGCCGGCCTTCGGAACTTCAAGTGGCACAACGTGAAGCCGCAGGTGGACGAGATCGAGTTCCACGACGGCAAGCGCATCATCCTTCTGGCCGAAGGCCGTCTCGTCAATCTCGGCTGCGCCACGGGTCATCCGAGCTTCGTCATGTCGGCGAGCTTCACCAACCAGACCCTCGCCCAGATCGAGCTCTGGACCAATGCGGCGGCCTACGAGAACAAGGTCTATACCCTGCCGAAGCACCTCGACGAGAAGGTCGCGGCGCTCCATCTCGCCAAGCTCGGCGTGAAGCTCACCAGGCTCACGGAAAAGCAGGCGAAATATATCGGCGTCGAACAGACCGGCCCGTTCAAGCCGGACCATTACCGGTACTGATGTGAAGCGGCGCAGCGGCCTTCGGGCCGCTGCTCTTGTATTCGGGCCAAGTTCGGCATTACTCTCCCAAGTTCTGGGGACGGGAGTAATGACGCAACCTATCAGATTGCGCGGTCTGGCGCTTGGCCTTGGCGGGCTTTGCTTGTGCCCGCTTGCCGCAGCCGCCGCGCCTTCCGACATTCATCAGGGCACGGCGAGCTTCGCGGTGGGCGGCGCGCTGGCCGTGACCGCGCTTGCCGTCGCGCTCTGGGTCTATCTTCTGGGCCGCGACGCGCTGGTGCGGGCGCGCCGGCAGCGCAATGCCGCGGACCGCATCTCCTTCATCCTCGAAGCTGCGCCCGTGGCCCATCTCGCCTGGACCCCGGAAGGCCATTTCGCGGCGAGCGCCAATCTCGCCCCCTGGATCGGGCGGAGCAGCCCCATCGTCGCGCTCGACGACCTCCTGGACCGCCGCGGGGAAACGGGCTTCACGGAATCCCATTTCGCCCTCATCGAGGAAGCGGCGGCGGCGATCCGCTCCGGCATCGCATCGCCCCGGCCGTTCGAGGTCTCCGCCCGCGACCGCCATTTCCGCGTGACCGCGAGCCGCGCGGGCGACCTCGCCCTCCTGTGGTTCACGGACATCACCAGCGAACGCCAGAAGGCGGCGCTCATGGAGGGGGAGATCGCGCGCATGGCGGCGGAGAACCGCCTCTTTCGCCAGATCGCCGAGGCCCTGCCCTTCCCCCTCTGGCGGCGCGGCGCGGACCTTGCCCTGCAATGGGTCAATCCCGCCTATGTGCAGGCGGTGGAGGCGGCGAGCGCCGCCGAGGTGCTGGAGCAGAAGACGGAGCTTGTGGGCAATCTCGTCCAGGGCGGCCCGCGGGCCGACGCCGCCCGCGCCCTTGCCGAGGGCGCGGTCGCCAAGAGCAAGCATTACGTGGTCATCAACGGCCAGCGCCGCGCCATCACCATGGTGCAGATCCCGCAGGCGCCGGATGGCGCGAATGCTGGCGCGGACGGGAATGCGGCGGTCGTGGGCTATGCCTATGACTCGACGGAGCTCGATGATCTGCGCGCCGAGATCGCCCGCTATGCGGAATCCCACGCCGAGACGCTCAACAAGCTGTCGACCGCAGTCGCCATCTTCGGCGCGGACAAGAGCCTCGAATTCTACAACAGCGCCTTCGTCCGCCTGTGGCAGCTGCCGGAGGAATTCCTGTCCACCCATCCCCACCACGGGGAGCTGCTGGAAGCCATGCGCGAGCGCCGCCGCCTGCCCGAGCAGGCGGACTTCCCCGCCTGGAAGAAGGCCCATCTCGCCTATTACACCGAGCTTCTGGAGCCCGTGGAGGAGATGTGGCACCTGCCGGACGAAGCCACCTTGCGCGTCGTCACCCAGCCCCATCCCCTGGGCGGCCTTCTCATCATGTATGAGGACGTGACCGACCGTCTGGCGCTTGAACGCTCCTACAACACCCTGATCGCCGTGCAGCGCGCGACCCTCAACAATCTCCATGAAGGCGTGGCCGTGTTCGGCGGCGACGGGCGGCTCCGGCTGCACAATCCCGCCTTCCGGGAGATCTGGCGGCTGGACGAGGAGGTGCTCTCCGATAGCCCGCACCTGTCCCGCATCGCCGACGCCTGCGCGCCGCTGTTCGCGCCGTCCGACGAATACGAGCTGTTCAACGAGGCCCTGTCCCAGGACGACGGCGAGCGGGTGGCGCGGCGCGGCCATCTCCGCCGCACCGACGGCTGCGAGATCATCTACAACGCGGTGCCGCTCCCCGACGGCGCGACGCTCTTCACCTTCCTCGACGTCACCGACAGCGTGCGCATCGAACGGGCGCTCCGCGAGCGCAACGAGGCGCTGGAGGCCGCCGACCGCCTCAAGACCGAGTTCGTCGCCCATATCTCCTACGAGCTCAGAACGCCGCTCAACAGCGTCATCGGCTTCGCGGAGCTTCTGGACAAGGAATATTACGGGCCGCTCAACAAGCAGCAGCGGGATTACGTGACGGGGATCCTCGAATCCTCCGCCCTTCTCCTCGTCCTCATCAACGACATCCTGGATCTCGCCGTGGTGGAAGCCGGGGGCATGCAGCTCGAGATCCGGGAATTCGAGCTCGGCCGCATGCTGGCGAGCGTCGCCGGCATGGCGCGGGAGGATCTCGCCAAGCGCCGGCACAAGCTCCATCTCCGCATCCCCGAGGGCATCGGCGCGATCCAGGGGGACGAGCGCCGCATCCGCCAGGTCATGTACAATCTTCTGAGCAACGCCATGAAATTCACGCCCGCGCCCGGCGAGATCGAGATGGGCGTCGAGGCCGAGGACGCGGATCACGTGCGCCTCTTCGTGCGCGACAACGGGGTCGGCATCCCCCGGGACGAGCAGCCCAAGGCCTTCGACCGCTTCCATACGGGGCGCGAGGTCGCCCGCGGCCAGGGCGCGGGCCTCGGCCTGTCGCTGGTCAAGAGCTTTGTGGAGCTTCATGGCGGCCGTGTGACGCTGGAATCGAGCCCCGGGGAAGGGACCTTGGTCACCTGCATCCTGCCGCGCCGTCAGGACGGCAGGCAGGCGGAGGCGGCCGCCGATCAGCCCCCGGCCGCAGCCGCCGCCCCCTCGCGGCCTTGAGTTGAACGATGCGCTGGATAGCAAACCTTCCCGACCTTGCCGCGACCGAACGTTTGGCGGCGGACCTTGCCCCCCTCCTCGATGCGGGCGACGTGATCGCCCTGGGCGGCGACCTCGGCGCGGGCAAGACCGCCTTCGCCCGGGCGCTTCTCAATGCCCGCCTCGGCCCCGTGGAGGTGCCGAGCCCCACATTCAACCTCGTCCTCACCTACGAGGATCCCGGCGGCCTGCCGTTCTGGCATTTCGACCTCTATCGCCTCGAGGATCCGGAGGAGGCGCTCGAACTCGGGATCGAGGAAGCGTTCGCGGAGGCCGCAAGCCTCATCGAATGGCCGGACCGGCTGGGCGCGCTTCTCCCCGCGGAACGCTTGCATCTCACCTTCATGATCGCCGACAATGGCGCGCGCCGCGCAGTGGTGGAGGCGAGCCCCGGCTGGGCCGCCCGGCTGCGCCCCCTCGCACAGGCCGAAAGCTGGACGGAGATCTCGTGAACCATGGCCATTTCCTGCCCCGCCGCGCCGACGCCCGCTGACGCGCGCGCCGCTGCCGATCGCGCATTCCTCGCCCGCCTCGGCTGGGGCGACGCCCATCGCGCGCGCCTTGCGGGGGATGCGTCCTTCCGTCATTACGACCGGCTGTGGCGGGGAACGACGAGCGCCGTCCTCATGGACGCGCCGCCGCCGAAAGAGGACGTGCGGCCCTTCGTCGCCATAGCCCGCTGGCTCGAAGCCCATGGCTTCGCCGCGCCGCGCATCATCGGCGCCGATCTCGAACAGGGCTTCCTGCTGCTCGAGGATCTGGGAGACGACCGCTATTCCCGGGTGATCGCCGCCGATCCGGCGCTGGAGCGGCCGCTTTATGAAGCGGCGATCGACGTGCTGGCCGCCCTCCACCGCCTGCCCGTGCCCGAGGCCCTGCCGCTGGCCGAAGGGGGCGCGCATCCGCTTCCCCCCTATGACGAGGCGCTTTATCTTCGCGAGGTGCTGCTGTTCGCCGACTGGTACATGCCGGCAATACTCGGCCGCGTGCTGACCGCGGCGGAGCGCGCGGAATTCGTGGACCTCTGGAAGGCGATCCTGGCCGAGATCCGTGACGATCACCGCGTGCTGGTGCTGCGCGACTATCACGCCGACAATCTCATGTGGCTCCCCGGGCGGGGGGCGGATGCGGTCGGAAAGGTGGGCCTTCTCGACTTCCAGGACGCCGTCCGCGGGTACGCCGCCTATGATCTCGTGTCCCTCCTCGAAGACGCGCGGCGGGACGTCGCGCCCGAAATCGCCGCCGCCATGATCGACCGCTATCTGGCCGCGACCCCGGCTGGGGCCAACGCCGACGCCTTCCGCCGCGCCTATGCGATCCTTGGCGCCCAGCGCAACATGAAGATCGTCGGCATCTTCACCCGTCTCTTGGCGCGCGACGGCAAGGGTCATTACCTGGCGCTCCTGCCCCGGGTGTGGGGGCATCTCGCTCGCGATCTCGCCCATCCGGCCCTTGCCCCCATGCGGGCATGGGTTGAACGGATGGTGCCGGACGACGCGCGCGACGGGCGGCTCGATCCCGCGGCCGTCCGGCATCTGCCGAAGCAGGCCATGGTGCTGGCCGCGGGGCTCGGCCTCCGCATGCGACCCCTGACCGAGCATCTGCCCAAGCCCCTGCTGCCGGTTGCCGGCAAGACCATGCTCGACCGCATTCTCGATGCGCTGGCCGCCGCGGGCGTCGATCATGCGGTCGTCAACATGCATCACCTGCCGCAGAAGATCCGCGATCACGCGGCGGCGCGGGCGGGACGACTGCCCAGCGTCACCCTGTCGGATGAAAGCGCCGCCCTTCTGGATTCGGGCGGCGGCGTGAAGCGGGCCCTTCCCTTCCTCGGCGACGGCGCCCTCTTTGTCCTCAACGGCGACATGCTGTGGCGCGACCGCGGGGCGGACGCCCTGCAGCGCCTCGCCATGGCCTTCGATCCCGCGCGGATGGACGGAATCCTGCTGCTGGTGCCGCGGGAGGCGGCCCACGGCTATGACGGCGCGGGCGATTTCCGCATGGATGACGCCGGCCGCCTTGCCCGACGCGGCGACGCAATGGACGCCCCCTATGTGTTCACGGGGATCCAGATCCTGAAGGCGGATGCCGTCGGCGCGATCCCGGACGAGGTCTTCTCCCTCAACCGCGTCTATGACCGGCTGATCGCCGAAGGGCGCCTGTTCGGCCTCGTCCATGACGGCGACTGGTTCCATGTGGGAACGCCCGAGGCGCTGCGCGCGACCGACGCGCATCTTTCGGGCGACGGGACGGCATGACGGCGCGACTCAAAGAGCGGCCCGAAATCTTCCACATGCCCTTCGGGCTGTCCTTCGCCGATGCGCTGGTTGTGGGCGTCCTCCGCCGCTACGGCGGAACACCCGAGGATCTCGCCCGGGTCACCCTGCTGCTGCCGAACCGCCGCGCCGTGCGCACGGTGCGCGATGCGTTCCTTCGCCGCTCGGGCGGCAGGCCCCTGATCCTGCCCGCCCTCCGGCCGCTCGGCGACGTGGATGAGGACGAGCTCATCTTCACGTCCGGCATCGAGGCGGCGGATCTCGACCTGCCGCCCGCCGTGCCGCCCCTGTGGCGGCAGCTGCGCCTGACCCAGCTTGTCACCGCCTGGGCCAGGAACCTGTCCGGGGGTGCCACCGCCCCCGCCCAGGCGGCGGAGCTTGCATCCGCATTGGGCCGCTTCCTCGACGAGGTGCAGACGGCGCAATGCGACTTCGACCGGCTCGACGATCTCGTCGCCGAGGATTTCGCCGAGCACTGGCAGCGCACCCTGCAGTTCCTGACCATCATCACCCGGCAATGGCCGGAGATCGTGCGGGAAGCGGGCTTCATGGACGGCGCCGAGCGGCGGAAGGCCATGCTGCAGATGCTTGCGGAGCTTTGGGAAGCGAGCCCGCCGGAGGATCCGGTGATCGCTGCGGGCGTGCTCGGCGGCATTCCTGCGGCCGACAGGCTTCTCGCCGTGGTCGCGCGGCTCCCCCATGGCGCGATCGTGCTCCCCGGCCTCGACCGTCATATGGATGATGAAAGCTGGGACGCCATCGACAGCCGCCATCCCCAGTGCGCGGTGAAGGAGCTGCTGGAGGCGGTCGGCGCCGAGCGCCGCGAGGCCGCCGACTGGCTGACGCCCGACGAGATGGACGATCTGCCCCGGGCGCCGGAAGGACGCGGCCGGCTGTTGTCCGAAGCCATGCGCCCCGCCGCCACCACCGCCGCCTGGCGGGACCTTGCGATCGCGGAGAGCGATCTTGATGGCATTTTCCGCATCGATGCGCCCTCGCCCCGGGAAGAGGCTGGGGCGATCGCCCTCATCATGCGCGAGACCCTGCAAACGCCCGGCAAGACCTGCGCCCTCGTCACCCCCGACCGCCAGCTGGCCCGCCGCGTCGCCGCCGAGCTCAGGCGCTGGGGCATCGCGGTCGATGATTCTGCGGGCGAGCCCCTGCGCCTCACGCCGCCCGCCGTGTTCCTCGCGCTCACCGCCGAGATGGTCGCAAGCCGTTTCGCGCCGCTCCCCCTGCTTTCCTGCCTCAAGCATCCGCTGGCGGCGGGCGGGATGAATCCGGGCCGCTTCCGGTCGGAGGTGCGCCTTCTCGAACGTTTCGTGCTGCGCGGCCCGCGCCCGCCAGCGGGGGCGGAAGGGATCTCGACCGCGATCCGCGCGATCGAGCGCGAGGGGCTGCGCGACCATCTCCTGTCCTGGTGGGAGCGCCTCATGCCCCTGTGGCGGGATTTCGCAGGCCTCATGGAAGACGACGCCCCCCTCGCGCGGCTGGCGGAGGCCCATCTGCAATTCGCGGAGGCATTGGCCGCCACGAACGACGCGCCGGGCGCCGCGCGCCTCTGGGCGGGGGACGATGGCGACGCCGCCGCCGCCTTCATGGAGGAAGTGCTGGATGCGGCCGAGGATTTCACGCTGGCGGGCGAGGATTATCCTGCCTTCCTTCAGTCGCTCATGGGCGGGCGGGTGGTGCGCCCGCAATACGGCCAGCATCCCCGCCTCAGGATCTGGGGCCAGATCGAGGCGCGGCTGCAGAGCGCCGATGTCGTGATCCTCGGCGGCCTCAACGAAGGCGCCTGGCCCGGGGACGTCGGGGCCGATCCCTGGCTGTCGCGCCCCATGCGCGCGGCCTTCGGCCTTCCCGCCCTCGAACGCAGGATCGGCCTTGCCGCCCATGACTTCGCCATGGCGGCGGGCGCGCCGCAGGTGGTGCTGACCCGCGCCGCCAAGGTGGAGGGAACGCCCACGGTGCCATCCCGCTGGCTCGCCCGGCTGGACGCGGTGCTCGGCGACCGCCGGATCCCGCCCCATCCCGCCCTCGCCTGGTTCGCGGAGCTCGACCGGCCGGAAAGGGTGACCCCGGCCGCGCGTCCCGCGCCGCGCCCGCCCGTCGCCGTCCGGCCGCGCAAGCTGTCGGTGACGCAAGTCCAGACCTGGATGCGCGACCCTTACGCCATCTATGCCCGCCACATCCTGAACCTCAGGCCGCTCGACCCCATCGACGCGGACCCCGGCGCGGCGGAGAAGGGGACGATCATCCATGCGATCCTCGACCGCTTCCTCAAGCTCCATCCGGTGACGCTGCCGGCGGATGCGCTCGATATCCTGCGCGAACTCGGGGAGGCCGAATTCGGCGCCCTGCTTGCCCGCCCCACCGTGCGCGCCTTCTGGTGGCCGCGCTTCCTCCATGTGGCGGAATGGTTCGTGGACTACGAACGGGCGCGGCGGGCCGTCGCGCAACTGGCCTTGAGCGAGGGCCGCGGCGAGATGTCCCTCATGGTGCCCGCGGACGATGGCTCGCCCTTCCATTTCACCCTCACCGCCCGGGCCGACCGCATCGACCGCATGAGCGACGGCCATCTCGTCATCATCGACTACAAGACCGGACAGGCGCCCAAGCCCCGCCAGCTCATGGCCGGTTTCGCGCCGCAGCTCCCCCTCGAAGCGGTGATGGCGGAAGCGGGGGCGTTCGGCAATCTTCCCGCAAGCCCCGTCGCGGGCCTCGAGTTCTGGCGCCTCCATGGCGGCAATCCGCCCGCGGAGGTCACCGTCGTCAAGGAGGTGGAGTATCTCAAGGACCTCGCCGAGCGCGGGCTTCAGGATCTGGTCGCCCGCTTCGCCCGCGCCGAGACGCCCTATCTTTCCATGCCCCGGCCCGAGGAGATGTCGGGCGGCGACTATGACCATCTCGCCCGCATCCGCGAATGGGCGGGGATCGGCACCCTGCTCAGCGCCGAAGAGCCCCAATCCACGCCGGAGCCCGCCGCCCCATGAGCCAGAGCCAGCGCGCCGCAGCCGATGCCGAAGTCTCGGCCTGGGTCACCGCCTCGGCGGGGACAGGGAAGACGCACGTGCTCACCTCCCGCGTGCTGCGCCTGCTGCTAGCCGGCACGCCGCCCGAGCGCATCCTGTGCCTCACCTTCACCAACGCCGCCGCGGCCGAGATGGCGAACCGCCTGCAGGCGACCCTCGCCCGCTGGGTGATGCTGGACGACGGCGCGCTGATCGGGGCGCTTGAAAATCTCGGCGTGCCCGATCCCGCATCCGTGCTGCCGCTCGCCCGCCGGCTGTTCACCGAGGTGCTGGAAGTCCCCGGCGGGCTCAAGATCCAGACCATCCATTCCTTCTGCCAGTCCCTGCTTGCCCGCTTTCCGCTGGAAGCGAACCTTCCGCCCCATTTCCGCCTGATCGACGAGCGGAGCGCGGCCGAGGCGCTGCGCGCGGCGGTGGATGCCGTGCTGCTCCGCGCCGCCGACCGCAACCGCGATCCGGCGCTTGCCGCCGCCCTCGACCGCATGGCGCGGCGGCTGACCGAGCACAGCTTCCAGGAACTGGTGAGCGCCCTCATCATGGAGCGGAGCGCCCTCGAACGCCTGACCCGCCGGTTCCAGACCCATATGGGCATGGCGCTGGCCGTGCGGCGGCGGCTGGGCCTTGCCCCCGACGAGAGCTCGGCCGCCATCCTCGAGGATTTCCGCAGCGTCATGGACCGCGACGGCCTCGCCCACGCCGCGGAAGCCCTCAGCAAGGGCGGCAAGGAAGACGGGGAGCGCGCGGCCCTCATCCGCGCCTGGCTTTCGAATGACGCCCCGAACGTCGAGGATTTCCGCGCCTATTGCAGGGCCTATCTCACCGACAAGGGCGAGCCGCGCAAGCGCCTCATGACCAAGGGCGTCGCGGCGGAGTACCCGGACCTTCCCGATTTTCTCGCCGAGGAATGCGAGCGGGTGCAGGCCGTGCGGGAGCGGCTGGCCCTCGTCGAGGTCGCGGAAAATACCGAAGCCCTTCTCGTCTTCGGGCTTGCCGCCCTTGCGAGCTACGACCAGGAAAAGCGGCGGCAGGTGGCGCTCGATTACGACGACCTCATTCTTACGACCCTCGCCCTCCTCGAGCAGCCGGACATCGCCCCCTGGGTGCTGTTCAAGCTGGACGGCGGCCTCGATCATGTGCTGGTGGACGAGGCGCAGGACACGAACCCCGAGCAATGGCGGGTGATCGAGGCGCTGGCCAACGAATTCTTCACCGGCAAGAGCGCCGCCGAGCGCCGCCGCACCATCTTCGCCGTCGGCGACGTGAAGCAGTCCATCTACAGCTTCCAGCGCGCGGATCCGCGGGAGTTCCTCCGCGCCAAGGAGCATTTCCGCGTGCGCGTGGAAGCGGCCATGGAAACCTTCCGCGACGTGGCGCTGGACCTTTCCTTCCGCTCGGTGCCCGCCGTCCTCAATTTCGTGGATGCGGTCTTCACGCCCGAGGAACTGCGCGGCGGACTGCTTGACGACAGCTATCGCGGCCACAACAGCTTCCGCGCCGGCGACGGCGGCTGGGTGGAGCTGTGGGAGACCGAAAAGCCCGAACCCGGCGCCACGGAGGAAGAGGACGAAGGCTGGCTGCTGCCCGTCAATCTCGCCGACCAGTCGTCGGCGGACGCCCGCCTCGCCCTGCGCATCGCCCGCCATGTGCGGCGCATGCTGGACGAGGGCGTGATCCTTGAAAGCCGCGGCACACCCATCCGTCCCGGCGACATCCTGATCCTGGTGCGGCGGCGCACGGCCTTCGACCAGCTGCTGCTCAGCGCCCTCAAGTTCCTCGAGGTGCCGGTGGCCGGGGCCGACCGCATGGTGGTGACCGACCAGATCGCGGTCATGGACCTGATGGCCCTCGGCGCCTTCGCTCTGCTTCCCGAGGACGATCTCAATCTCGCCGCCCTGCTCAAGAGCCCGCTCGTTGGCCTTGGTGAAGACGATCTCTACGACCTCGCCCAGGGGCGGGAGGAAAAAAGCCTGTGGCAGGCCCTGCTCGCCCATCCCGATCCGCGCTTCGATCGGGCGCGCAGGTTCCTGACCGAAGTCCTCAACGCGGCGGACTACTTGAGCCCCCACGACTTCTTCGCGCGCTTCCTGACCGCGCCCGACGCGACGGGCAGGAGCGGGCGGGAGCGCATTCTTGCCCGCCTCGGCCCCGAGGCCCACGACCCGCTGGACGAGTTCCTCGGCCTGACGCTGGCCTATGAGGCGAGTCACGCGCCGTCCCTGCAGGGGCTCCTCCACTGGCTCGCGGCGCGGGAGGTGGAGATCAAGCGCGACATGGAGCAGGGTCAGGACCAGGTGCGCATCATGACGGTCCACGGCGCCAAGGGCCTTCAGGCGCCGGTGGTCATCATGCCGGACACCTGCCAGAGCCCCGATTTCCGCGACCGTCTGGTGGATTTCCCCGACCCCAAGGGCGAGGCCGACCGCTTCGTCCTGTGGCCGGGGCGGACGGAACATGCCCTGGGGCCCGTAGGCGCGGCGCGGGACGCCATGAAGGAGCGGGCGCGGCAGGAATATCTGCGCCTGCTCTACGTCGCCCTCACCCGCGCCGCCGATTGCCTGGTGATCGCGGGCTGGGAGACGAAGCGCAAGCCCGAGGACGGCTGCTGGTACAATCTGGCCAAGGCCGCGTTCGATCGCCTCGCCGCGGAACAGCCGGACCATGTGACGGAGATCGTCACACCCGAAGGGCCGGTGCGGCGCTACGCCCTGCCGCAGAAGGCCGCACCCCGCCCGCCCGCGGCCGAAAGCGCGGAAACCGCCGCCGCGCCGTTCCCTGCGTTCCTGAAGTCGCCACCGCCGCCGGAGCCGGTCCCGGCACGGCCCCTGACCCCGTCGCGGCCGGACGAGGCGGAGCCGCCGGTGCAAAGTCCGCTCCGCCGCGCCGAGCTGCGCGCCGCGACCGCGACCCGCTTCAAGCGCGGGACGCTCATTCACCGGCTGCTCGAACGCCTGCCCGCGCTTGCCCCCGTAGAACGGCGGGGGGCGGCGCTCAATTTCCTGAAGCTGTCCGCGCCGGAGCTTGACGGCGACGAGGCCGAGGCGCTCGTCGGGGAGGTGATGGCGGTCCTGACCCATCCCGACTTCGCGCCGCTTTTCGCCCCCGGAAGCCGGGCGGAGGTGGCGCTTGCCGGGATCATCGGCACGACGCCCATCGCCGGCCAGGTGGACCGGCTGGCGATCACCGAGGACGAGGTGCTGGTCGTCGACTACAAGACCAACCGGCCGCCGCCCCGGGATCCGGCGGACGTGCCGCCCGCCTATCTCCGCCAGATGGCAGGCTATGTGCGGCTTCTCCGCGGGATCTATCCCGACCGTCGGGTGCGCGCCGCCCTGCTCTGGACGGACATTCCCCATCTGATGGAGCTCGACGAGGCGCTTCTCGACGGCGTGGCCTTCCAGACGACGGGGCGGCAGCGGCTTCCTTGACGGAGCCCCCCTGCCTTCCTAGATTTGCCGGTATAGGACGGGCCGCGACCGGACCGCTCAACTGGAAAGGACAAGGATACTATGGCGACCACAGCAGTGACCGATGCAAATTTCGAAGCGGAAGTGTTGAAGTCCTCCGGCCCTGTGCTGGTGGATTTTTGGGCGGAATGGTGCGGTCCCTGCCGTCAGATCGGCCCCGCTCTGGAGCAGATCTCCGACGAGATGAGCGGCGAGATCAAGGTCGTGAAGGTGAACGTGGACGAGAACCCGACGGCTCCCGCCCAGTACGGCGTGCGCAGCATCCCGACCATGATCATCTTCAAGGACGGCCGCCCTCTGGCTACCAAGATCGGCGCGCTGCCGAAGTCGGCCCTCGTCGACTGGATCAAGAAGTCCATCGCCTGATTCCAAAGCGACGGATCCACGAAAAAAGGCGTCGGTCATCCGACGCCTTTCTTTTTGCTGTCTGCCGGAAATTCGCGCTTATTCGTCGGGCGCGACGGTCAGGCTCAGGCCGTCCAGTTCCTCGGTGAATTCGATCTGGCAGCTCAGGCGGGAATTGCTCTGGAAGCTTTCGAGCTCCTGCAGCAGTTCCTTCTCGTCGTCCTGGCATTCGCCGGTCTTCGCCAGCCATTCCTCGTCCACATAGACATGGCTGGTGGCGCAGGAGCACATGCCGCCGCAGATGGCGGCGATTTCGAAATCGTTGTCGCGCAGGATTTCCATGACCGACAGGCCGATTTCGCCCGTCACCTCCTGGGTGTCGCCGTCGCGATTGGTAACAATTAACTTGGCCATGATTCTTGTGTCTCGCTTACAGTTCTAGAGATCCTTGAGGGAGAATTCCGGATCGGCCAGCCGCTCCCGGTCGACCACCTTGCCCTCCGCGATCAGCTTCTTCGCAGGCAGAAAATCCTTCAGATTGTTGATCGTGTTGATCGCCGCGATCTTGCCGTTGCGGAGATAGACCGCGGAGAACTTATGAGTCTTCGGGTCGCCGCGCAAGACCACCTCGTCATCGGGATGCCAAAGTCCCGCGATCTGCAGCTTGAGATCATACTGGTCGGACCAGAACCAGGGCACTTCCGCATAGGGCTCGAAGATGCCGAGCGCGGCGAGCGCCGCGGTCTTGCCCTGGGATACGGCGTTCTGCACCGATTCCAGGCGGATCCGTTCGCCGATCAGGGGGTTGGGATGGTTGGTGCAGTCGCCGGCGGCGAAGATGGCGGGATCGCTGGTGCGGCAGCATTCGTCGACGACGATGCCGTTGTCGACCGCAAGACCCGCTTCCGCCGCAAGCTCCACATTGGGCAGGATGCCGATGCCGACCACCACGATGTCGGCCTCGACGGCCGATCCGTCCGCAAGGCGCACCCGCTCGAACTTGCCGTCGCCCTCGAAGCGGGCGATCCCCACATTGAGGCGGAGATCGACGCCCGCATCGCGATGGACGTTCTCGTAGAAGCGGGAGATCGGCTCGGCCGCGACGCGCGCCATCACCCGGTCCATGGCCTCGAGGACGGTGACCTCCGCGCCATGCTTGCGCGCGACCGCCGCAACCTCGAGCCCGATATAGCCCGCGCCCACGATCGCGATCCGCGCGCCCTCGTGGATGTGCGGCCGGAGACCCAGGACGTCGGCGACGTCGCGCAGATAATGCACGCCCGGAAGGTCGGCGCCTTCCACGGGAAGCTTCCGCACCCGCGAGCCGGTCGCGAGGATCAGGGCGTCGTAGCCGATGCGCGTGCCGTCCGCGAGCTCCACTTCCCGCGCCTGCCGGTCAATATGGCTCACCCGCGTATCGAGGCGGACGTCCACCGCCTTTTCCTCGAAATAGCTCGCCTTGCGCAGGGTGATCTTGTCGAGATCGACGTCGCCCGCGAGGAACGCCTTGGAAAGGGGGGGGCGTTCGTAGGGGAGATAGGCCTCGTCCCCGATGAGAATGATCCGGCATTCGGCGTCCTTGGAACGCAAGGTCTGCACCGCCTGCGCCGCCGCCTGCCCCGCCCCGACAATAACGATAGTTTTAGCCATGTTTCTCCGCCCAAGCCTTTATTCCGCATCAGGTCGTGGTGTAGACCGGATGGTAGAATGGGGACGCTGGAAGACTAGCTCTTTATTTTCATAATTCTCGTCCAGCCGCTGTTCTTGTAACCGGCAGGGCGGACGCGGTTCAACTGCTTTCTTGGCCCGCCGTCCCCCCACAATGAAAGGAGAGGCTCATGGATCTTGGACTGAAGGGGAAACGGGCGATCGTCACCGGGGCGACCCGCGGGATCGGCCGCCGCATCGTCGACCTGCTCGCCGACGAGGGCGTGCATATCGGCCTCTGCGCGCGGGATGCGGGCGAGGTGGACGAGGCCGTCGCGGCCTTGAAGGCGAAGGGCGTCAACGCGGTGGGCGGCGTCGTCAATATCCGCAAGGGGGATGAATACAAGAACTGGCTCAAACAGGCGGCCGACGAACTGGGCGGCTGCGACATCTTCGTGCCCAACGTGAGCGCCGGCGGCGGCGACGAGGGCGAGGAGAGCTGGCACAAATGCTTCGAGGTGGACATGCTGGGCGCCGTGCGCGGCGTCGAGGTGCTGATGCCCTATCTCAAGAAATCCGGCGACGGCGCCATCGTCATCATCTCCAGCACCAACGCCCTCGAGGAATTCGCGGGCGCCTGGGCCTATGACGCCATGAAGGCGGCGCTCGTCAACTACACCAAGAAGCTGTCGCTGGTGGCGGCCAAGGACCGCGTGCGCGTCAATTGCGTCTGCCCCGGCCCCGTCTATTTCAAGGGCGGCGCCTGGGAGATGATCGAAGGCGCCATGCCCGACTTCTTCAATGCCGCCATGGCCAAGATGCCGCGCGGCGCCATGACGACGCCGGAGGAAGTGGCCAACGTGGTCGCCTTCCTCGCAAGCCCCCGCGCCAATGCGGTGGTCGGCGCCAATGTGGTGGTGGACGGCGGTTTCACCAAGGGCGTGCGCTACTGAGCGCGCGCCTGCCGCGCCCACAAGAAAAGCCCCCGGGCAGGCCGCCCGGGGGCTTTTTTCATGGCTCCGATGGCAGCGTTCAGAGCAGAAGGCTGATGGGATTCTCGATCAGCGCCTTGAAGGCGGCGAGCCATTGCGCGCCGAGCGCCCCGTCGATCACCCGGTGGTCGCAGGACATGGTGACGGTCATCACCGTGGCGATGGCCGGGGCGTCGTTCCGCACCACATTCCGCTTCTCGCCCGCGCCGACGGCGAGGATCGCCCCCTGCGGCGGATTGATGACCGCATCGAAATGCTTGATGCCATACATGCCGAGATTGGAGATGGAGAAGGTGCCGCCCTTGTAGTCCTCGGGCAGAAGCCTGCCCTCGCGGGCGCGCGCTGCAAGGTCGCGCATCTCGGCGCCGATCTGGTCCACGTTCTTCTGCTCGGCGCGACGGATCACCGGGGTGATGAGGCCGCCCTCCACCGCAACCGCGACCGAGACGTCGGCATGTTCGAACACCCGCCGCTCGCCGTCCACATACTGAACGTTGCAATCGGGAAGCTGTTTGAGGGCGAGCGCCACGGCGCGGATCAGGAAATCGTTGACCGAAAGCTTCGCCGCCCCCGGCCGACGGTTGGCCTGCTCGCGGATCGCAAGCAGGGCGTCAAGCTCCACATCCGCCGTGAGGTAGAAATGTGGAATGCTGCGCTTCGCTTCCTCGAGCCGCTGGGCGATGGTGCGCCGCATGGAGGAGAGCTTCTCGGCGCGATAGGGATTGTCCGTGCCCTGAAGCGACCCCTGGCGGCTCGCCGCCTCCACGTCCTGGCGGGTGATGCGGCCGCGCGGGCCGCTGCCCTGGACCTTGTCGAGGGACAGGTTGAACTGTTCCGCAAGCCGCCGCGCCAGGGGCGACGCCTTCACCGCGTCCCGCGCTGCTGCGATCAGGTCCGCCGATTTGCCCGCACGGGCGGCGGCGATTTCAACATCCTGCCGGGTGATGCGCCCGCCGCGGCCGCTACCCTTGATGCCGTCGAGCGGCAGTTCCAGAAGCTCGGCCAGCGTCCGCGCCGCCGGGCTGACATTGACGGCGGAGACGACGAAGCCGCCGCCCGCCTTGCGCTCGCCCCGCGCCGCGGCGATCTCCACGTCCTGCCGGGTGATGCGGCCGCCGCGCCCGGTGCCGGTGACGGCGGCAAGATCCACGCCGAGCTCCCGCGCGACGCGCCGCGCTTCGGGGCTGGCGTCGATGTCGTCATCCGCCTGAGGCTCGGCGGCAGCGGCCGGGGCCTTGCCTTCCGCGGGCGCCGGAGCTGGAGCCTCTTCCACCACCCGCGGGGTCTCCGCAGCCGCAGCCGGTTGCGGGGCCGCGCCGCCGTAGCGGCGCACCATGGCGTCGATCTCGTCAGCCGAGACATCCCCGTCGGCGATCACTGCCAGCAGGGCGCCCACGGGCAGGGTCTGACCCGCTTCCGCCACCCGGCGCACGATGACGCCGTCCCACAGCGCCTCCACCTCGTTGGCGATCTTGTCGCTTTCGATGAGGGCGATGATCTCGCCCTTCTTGAACGGCTTGCCCTCGGGCATGATCCATTCGGCGATGACCCCTTCGGTCATCTCGATGCCCCATTTGGGCATGGTGAAGGCGTAGAGTTTCCCGCTCATACGGCGTATCCCACCACGTCGCGCACCGCCGCCTCGATGAGATCGGGGGTCGGGCCGAACAGGGCCTCGAGCTCGCGGGCGAAGGGAATGGGCGTATGCTGCCCGGTGACGCAGCGCACCGGCGCGCGCAGCGACGAGAACGCCTTTTCCGCCACGATCCCGGCGATGTCGCGGGCGACCGAGCAGCGCGGATGCGACTCGTCCACCACCACGAGACGGCCGGTCTTCTCCACGCTGTCGAGGATCGATTCCTCGTCAAGGGGCGACAGGGTCCGGGGATCGATGAGCTCGACGCCGATGCCGTCGGCCTCGAGCCGCTTCGCCGCCTCCTCGGCCAGCATGACCATGCGGCCGATGGCGACCACCGTCACGTCATCGCCCTGGCGCACCATGCGCGCCTTGCCGAAGGGCACGGTATATTCGCCTTCGGGCACCTCGCCCTTCACCGCATAGAGCGCCTTGTTCTCGAAGAACACCACCGGGTCGTCATCGCGGATCGCGGTCAGCATCAGGCCCTTGGCCTCGGCCGGGGTCGCCGGCACCACCACCTTGAGGCCCGGCACGTGGGTCACGAGATTGTACAGGGACTGGCTGTGCTGGGCCGCGGCGTTGAAGCCGATGCCGAAGGTGGTGCGCACCACGATGGGGCAGCGCGCCTTGCCGCCGAACATGTAGCGGAACT
>CAZDSS010000057.1:0-17136 GCA_964508185.1 uncultured Sphingomonadales bacterium | reverse complement strand
AAAGGCCCGTGGGCGGGGCCTCATCTCGGGTTCGCTACAGGATAATGGCGGAGAGGGTGGGATTCGAACCCACGGTACGGTTGCCCGTACAACGGTTTTCGAGACCGCCCCGTTCGACCGCTCCGGCACCTCTCCGCGATGCAAGCCCCCCCCTGGAAGTCGGGCGATGCGGCGGTGAACAGGGGCATCGCCGGGCCGGGGCCTGCGGCGTGCAAGGTCTAGCAGCAGCGCCCGACAGCGTCAAGCGTCGGCGCGCGGGCGTCAGCCCGAAATTTCACCCCTGGATCGCGGCGCGGGCGAGCTCGCCGATCTCCCCGAAAGTGGCGCTCCGCGGATCGCCCGGCCGCCAGGCGAGGGCGAGCGTGCGCGCCGGGCGCTCGCGGAAGCGGATGACGCGCAAGCCCTTGCGCTGGCGGAGTTCATTCTCCCAGGCGAGGCGCGGGATCACCGAGACGCCGCGGCCCATCTCGACGAAAGTCGCAACCCCGGCGAGCGACTGGGCGGTCGCCGCCGCGTTGCGGTCCAGCCGGTCGCAGGAGGTCAGCACATGCTCCTGCAGGCAGTGGCCGGTCTCGAGCAGGATCACGTTCTCGCCCGTGAGATCCACAACCGAAGCCTGCTGGCGCCCAGTCGCCGCATCCCGCCGCACGAGAAGGACGAGCTCGTCCTCGGCAAGCGACAGGGTCTCGAAATTCTCGACGTTCCAGGGAAGCGCCAGGATCGCAAGATCCGTCCGCC
Source organism: uncultured Sphingomonadales bacterium (assembly GCA_964508185.1). GTDB lineage: Bacteria > Pseudomonadota > Alphaproteobacteria > Sphingomonadales > Govanellaceae > CAZDSS01. Next base: position 16,398 of record CAZDSS010000057.1, on the reverse strand, counting down.
CGGCGGCGAGGCTTGCAAGCAGTTCCTCCGTCTGCTGCTCGACGAAGGTCGCGGTGATTTCCGGGAAGGCCGTGGACAGGCCCTCGGCAAGGCGGGGGAGCATGTAGGGCGCGATGGTGGGGATCGCCCCGATCGCGAGCTGGCCGCGCAAGGTGGCGTCCAGCGAGCGCACCGAGTCGCGAAGCGATACGAGATCGGCCAGCACCTGCTCCGCCCGCCGCACGGCTTCCTGGCCCGCCGCCGTCAGCTCCGCCCCGCGCGCCGAACGCTCGGCGAGCTTCACGCCGAGCACCGCCTCAAGCTCCTGTATGGAGCTCGAGAACGCGCTTTGCGTCACGTGGCAGGCTTCCGCCGCCGCCGTGAAGGTGCCGCAGCGGGCGAGCGCCACGAGATGGGAGAGCTGCCGGACCGTCGGGAGAAGCATGGGATCACCCCATCGATTTTACTGATGACCCGAATAGAAATAACGCGTTGGCGCGCGGAAACAAGGATCGTCATCTTCAAGCCATCGGCAACACACCAATGAAGAGGACGAACACCATGCTGACCATCGGCGACAAATTCCCCGCTTTCTCCCTGAAGGCCGTGACGCGCATCGACGCGCCGACCCCGGATGAGGCGTTCGAAACCATCACCAACGAAAGCAACCCCGGCAAGTGGCTGGTAGTGTTCGCCTGGCCCAAGGATTTCACCTTCGTCTGCCCGACCGAAATCGCCGCCTTCGGCAAGCTCAACGGTGAGTTCGCCGATCGCGACGCCCAGGTGCTTGGCATGTCCACCGACAGCGAGTTCGTGCATCTGGCCTGGCGCAAGTCGCATGAAGACCTCCGCGACCTTCCCTTCCCCATGCTGGCGGACGTGAAGCGCGAGCTCGCCGCGGCGCTCGGCATCCTGCACAAGGAAGAAGGCGTGTGTCTGCGCGCGACCTTCATCGTCGACCCCGAAGGGATCATCCGCTTCGTCTCGGTCAACGATCTGAACGTCGGTCGCAACCCGCAGGAAGTGCTGCGCGTTCTCGACGCCCTGCAGACCGACGAGCTCTGCCCCTGCAACTGGAAGAAGGGCGACGAGGTCCTGAAGCCCGCCGCCTGATCTGATCCCCACTTCGTCCTCAGGGGCGGCGGACCGGCCGCCGCCCCCGCGAGGCCCCCGATCCCACATTCGCATCCGACATGAAGAGACCATTCAAGGAGCCTGTCCAATGTCCATCGAAGCGCTGAAGACCCGCATTCCCGATTACGCCAAGGATGTACGCCTCAATCTTTCCACCCTGCTGCAGGCGGAAGCGCTGACCCCGGCCCAGGCCGCCGGCGCGGCGGTGGCGGCGGCCTATGCTGCCCGCAACGGCGAGGTGCTGCGCGCCATCATCCAGGAGATCGGCGACAGCCTCGGCGCGAAGGAGCTCGAGGCGGCCAAGGCGGCAGGCGCCATCATGTCCATGAACAACATCTATTACCGGAGCGTCCACCAGCTGGGCGGCGACTACGGCAAGCTGCCGGCGAAGCTGCGCATGAACGTCATCGCCAACCATGGCGTCGACAAGGTGGATTTCGAGCTCTGGAGCATCGCCGCCTCGGCCATCAATGGCTGCGGCCTGTGCCTCACCTCCCATGAGCGCGAGGTGCGCGGAAAGGGCCTGTCCGCGGAAGCCGTGCGGGATGCCTTGCGAATCGCCGCCATCATCCATTCGGCCGTCGCCGTGATCGAGGCGGAAGCGGCTTGACGGATCCCTGCCGCCGCGACATGGGGATGCGGTCTCTCTCCTCCCCCTGCCCCCTCCCGTCCTCACGCGGCGCGCAGGCGCCGGGCCCCGGGTGTCCCCTTCCCGGGGCCCGGCCTATTTCTTGCCTGCGGGCGCATGCGATTTTCCGGCGGTTTCCCGCGCGCCTTCCCTTGACATTGCCCGTTGCGGGGGTATAGTCCGCTGCACCTGAATGCTGCCCGTGATGGGCGGCCTTTTTTGCTTTGTGTCTTACGGCCCCGGTCCCCTCAGGACCGCAACAACGAACAAGAACCGTTAAAATAGGCCATTACGGCGTTCTCCGCATGGTGCGGCTGGTGCGCTCGGACGTGGCGAAAACCGAGGATGAAACTCAAATGTTTGCAGTCGTCAAGACTGGCGGCAAGCAGTACCGCGTTGCCGTCAACGACGTGATCGAGGTGGAAAAGCTTCCCGGTGAAGCCGGCGCCACCATCGAATTTCCGGAAGTCCTCATGGTCGGCAACGACCAGGGCGTGAAGGTCGGAACGCCGCTTCTGTCCGGCGTGCCGGTCACGGGCGAGATTCTCGAGCAGACCCGGGGCGAAAAGATCCTGATCTTCAAGAAGAAGCGCCGTCACCACTATCGCCGCCGCGGCGGCCACCGGCAGGAGCTGACCGTGGTCCGCATCACCGGCATCGGCGACGTGAAGGCGGGTGCGCCCAAGGCTGCGAAGAAGAGCAAGGCCGCCAAGGCCGAAGCTGAGGAGTAAGAGATATGGCACAAAAGAAAGCAGGCGGCAGTTCGCGTAACGGTCGCGATTCCGCCGGCCGTCGCCTTGGCGTCAAGAAGTTCGGCGGCGAAAACGTCCTCGCCGGCAACATCATCGTGCGCCAGCGCGGCACCAAGGTTCACCCCGGCACCAACGTGGGCATGGGCAAGGACCACACCCTGTTCGCGCTGACCGACGGCATCGTGAAGTTCCATCTCGGCAAGAAAGACCGCTCCTTCGTGTCGGTTCTGCCGAAGGAATAAGCCCCGTCGGACCAGCGGGCGGCAACGCCCCGTCTGATGAGGGACGGATCAAGGGGAATGGCATCATTCCCCTTTTTCTTTGTTATGATCGCTGCTTGAGCCGAAGCGGCATGTCCCCCCTGCGGGACGACATGCAGCCGAAGACGAGTTGAAAGAGGCCCCATGAGATTTCTCGACCAGTGCAAGATCTATCTCCGCTCCGGCGCGGGCGGGGATGGGGCGGTCAGTTTCCGCCGCGAGAAATATGTGGAGTATGGCGGGCCCGACGGCGGCAACGGCGGGCGCGGCGGCGACATCATTTTCGAGGCGGTGGCCGGCCTCAATACCCTGATCGACTTCCGCTACCGCCAGCATTTCAAGGCCCAGCGCGGCCAGGGCGGCATGGGCAAGAACCGCACGGGGGCGGACGCGCCGGACCTCGTCATCCCCGTTCCCGCCGGGACCGAGATCATCGCCGAGGACGGCGAGACGGTGCTCGCGGACCTAACTGAAGTGGGCGACCGGGTGACCCTGCTCAAGGGCGGCCAGGGCGGCCTTGGCAATTCCCATTTCAAGAGCTCCACGAACCGCGCGCCGCGGCGCATGACGCCCGGCGGCGAGGGGCAGGAAATGTGGGTCTGGCTTCGCCTCAAGCTCATGGCCGACGTGGGCCTTCTCGGCCTTCCGAACGCCGGCAAGTCCACCTTCCTTGCGGCCGTAAGCCGCGCCCGGCCCAAGATCGCCGACTATCCCTTCACCACGCTGAAGCCGCAGCTCGGGGTCGCCGGGGCCAATGACCGGGAGCTGGTGATCGCCGACATCCCGGGCCTCATCAAGGGGGCGAGCGAGGGGGTCGGCATCGGCACCCGCTTCCTCGGCCATATCGAGCGCTGCCGGGTGCTGCTCCACCTCGTGGACGGCACCAATGACTCCCCCACCGAGGCCTACCGCACGGTGCGGGCGGAGCTTGCGGCCTATGGCGCGGGCCTTGACGAAAAACCGGAGATCGTCGCATTGAACAAGATCGACGCCATCGAGCCCAGGGCGCTGTCCGCCCGCCGCCGGGCGCTAGAGAAGGCGAGCGGACGGCCCGTCCACCTGATTTCCGCGGTGAGCGGCGATGGCGTTCGCGAGGTGCTGCAGGAGCTTGCGGGCATCGTCGACCAGGATCGCGCCTCGACGAGCGCTCCGGCGGGGCCGCAAGGGGAGGAAGAAGCGCGGCCCTGGTCCCCCCTCGACAACTAGGCCGCCCACGACACATAACGACAAGGCTTGGAGCAATGGCCTGACATGCGGGACAACGAGAACTATCTGAAGGCGGCGCGGCGGGTCGTCATCAAGATCGGCTCCGCCCTTCTGGTGGACGGGGCCAGCGGCCAGTTGCGCGACCAGTGGCTTGCGGCGCTGGTGGAGGACGTGGCGGCGCTGAAGGCGGCGGGGAAGGACGTGATCCTGGTGTCCTCGGGCGCGGTCGCCCTGGGGCGGCGGGAGCTGAAGCTTCCCGGGCGCCCCAAGACCCTGGACGAGGCCCAGGCCGCCGCCGCCGTGGGGCAGATCCGCCTGGCGCATGCCTATCAGGAAGCCCTGTCGCGCCACGGTCTGGTCGCCGCCCAGATCCTGGTGACTTTAGGCGATACCGAGGAGCGGCGGCGCTATCTCAACGCCCGCACCACCCTTGAGACCCTCCTCCGCTTCGGCGCCGTCCCCGTCATCAACGAGAACGACACGGTCGCCACCAACGAGATCCGCTACGGCGACAACGACCGGCTGGCGGCGCGGGTCGCCGTCATGGCCAGCGCCGATTGCCTCGTGCTACTATCCGATATCGACGGCCTCTATACCGCCGATCCCAAGGACGATCCCAACGCAACCTTCATTCCGGAGGTGCGCGAGATCACGCCCGAGATCGACGCCATGGCGGGCAGCGCCCGGGCCGACGGCGTGGGCAGCGGCGGCATGGCGACCAAGATCGCCGCGGCCAAGATCGCGGTCGCCGGTGGCGCCCATATGGTGATCACCAACGGCCGCGTGCTGCATCCCGTGCGGGCGCTTTCAGAAGGCGCGCGGGCCACCTGGTTCCGCGCCGCGGCGACGCCCCGGGCGGCGCGCAAGAAATGGATCGGCGGGACGCTGGCGCCCGCGGGATCGCTCGTCGTGGACGACGGGGCGGTGGCGGCGCTGCGGCAGGGCCGGAGCCTGCTGCCCGCCGGCGTTCGCGAGGTGCGCGGCAGCTTCGAGCGCGGCGACGTGGTGCGGGTCATCGACCTCAAGGGTGCCGAGATCGGACGCGGCCTTGCGGCCTACGGGGCGCGCGAGGCGGACGCGATCAAGGGCCGCAAGAGCGCCGAGATCACGGCGATCCTCGGCAGCAATCATCGGGACGTGATGATCCACCGCGACGATCTCGCGCTGGACTGAGACGGGAGAGGAGAACGGGACATGAGCGACGTGGCAGAAATCCAGGGCGACATCCAGTCGGTGATGGCCGAGATCGGCCGCAAGGCCCGCGAAGCCGCGGCGATCCTCGCCAAGACCGCGCCGGACGTGAAGAACCGCGCGCTTTTCGCGGCTGCCGCCGCCATCCGGCGCAACCAGGCCGAAATCCTCGCCGCCAACGCGCGGGACATGGAAGCGGCGCAGGCGCAGGGGCTCACCGGCGCCATTCTCGACCGTCTGCTGCTCAATCCCGACCGGGTCGAAGGCATCGCCAGGGGGATCGAGGCGGTGGCGGATCTGGATGATCCCGTCGGCAAGGTGACCGAAACCTGGACCCGCCCCAACGGGCTCGAGATCTCCCGCGTGCGGGTGCCCCTGGGCGTCATCGGCATCATCTATGAGTCGCGCCCCAACGTGACCGCGGACGCCGGCGTCCTCTGCCTCAAGTCGGGCAATGCGGCGATCTTGCGCGGCGGCACCGAAAGCCAGCATTCGAGCCGCGCGATCCATGCCTGTCTCGTCGAAGGGCTTGAAGCGGCGGGCCTTCCCGCGGGGGCGATCCAGCTCATCCCGACCCAGGACCGGGCCGCCGTGGGCGTCCTCCTTTCGATGTCGGATAGCGTCGACATCATCGTGCCCCGGGGCGGCAAGGGCCTCATCGAGCGGGTGCAGAAGGAAAGCAAGGTTCCCGTCATGGCCCATCTCGACGGCATCTGCCATGTCTATATCGACGGCGCGGCGGATCCCGATAAGGCGTTGAACGTCACCTTGAACGCCAAGATGCGGCGAACCGGGATCTGCGGCGCCACCGAGACCCTCCTCGTCGACCGCAAGGTGGTGAACAGCCACCTTCCCGCGATCCTTGATGCGCTTGCCGCCAAGGGCTGCGAACTGCGCGGCGACGAGACGGTGCAGGCCCTGGATTCCCGCGTGCTGCCCGCGACGGAGGAGGACTGGCGGACCGAATATCTCGACGCCATCCTGTCGATCCGCGTGGTGGACGGGGTGGACGGCGCCATCGACCATATCGCCCGCTACGGCTCACACCACACGGATTCCATCATCACCGAGGACAGGGAAGCGGCGGAGAAGTTCCTGCGCGAGGTGGACAGCGCCATCGTGCTCGTCAATGCCTCGACCCAGTTCGCTGACGGCGGCGAATTCGGCTTCGGCGCCGAGATCGGCATCTCCACCGGCAAGCTCCATGCCCGCGGCCCCGTGGGGGTCGAGCAGCTGACGAGCTACAAGTACCAGGTCCGGGGCAACGGGCAGGTCCGTCCTTGACGCAGAACGATCTGGGCCTTCCACCCCAAGACCTGAACCGGCCGCCGGTGGCGGCCGTGGTCAAGGGGCGGCGGATCGGCCTTCTCGGCGGGTCCTTCAATCCCGCCCATGAGGGGCACCGGCATATCTCGCTCCACGCCCTCCACCGGCTGCGGCTGGACGAGGTGTGGTGGCTGGTATCGCCGCAAAATCCCTTGAAATCCGCCGCGGAGACCGCATCTTTGGCGAAGCGCATGGAACGGGCGGCGATGGTCGCGGCCCATCCGCGCATCAGGGTTCTGGATCTGGAGTCACGGCTCGGCACGCAATATACGATCGACAGCCTGCACGCGCTGCGGCGGCGCTATCCCGCCACCCGCTTCGTCTGGCTGATGGGCGCGGACAACTGGGAAGGCTTTCACCGCTGGCGCGCCTGGCGGGAGATCCTTCATACCGTTCCCGTTGCGATTCTGGACCGCCCCCGGTATTCTGTCCGAAGCTTGGCGACCAAAGCGGCGCAATGCTTCCGGCGGAGCCGCGTGGCGGAACGTGATGCCTGGAAACTGCCCCAAATGACGACGCCGGCCTGGGCTTTCCTGCATATTCCCTTGCATCCGCAATCTGCAACGGAACTCAGGGCCCGCAACAGGAATTGGTTGAACACGTAATGAACATGCTGAGCGCCCGGGGTTCCGTCCCGACTGAAGGAGTAAACGTGGGTCGAAACAACGAGTCCCCCGCCCCGAGCCAGGAAGACCCTGGCTCTGCGAGACAACTCTTCGAGATCGTTCTCTCCTCGCTCGATGACGACAAGGCCGAAGACGTCGTGTCCATCGAGCTCGCCGGAAAATCCACCCTTGCGGATTACATGGTGATCGCCAGCGGCCGTTCGAGCCGCCATGTGGCGTCGCTCGCCGACCATCTCATCGAGCGCATCCGCGACGCCGGATTCGGCAAGGCGCGGGTCGAAGGCCTGCCCCAGGCCGACTGGGTGCTGATCGACGCCGGCGACGTGGTGGTGCATCTGTTCCGCCCGGAAGTGCGCGACTTCTACCAGCTCGAAAAGATGTGGTCTGTGGAGCTGGTGCAGGGCGGCGCCAACTGACGCCCGCATTTCACCGGGCAAGGCGCGGACGACCGGCATGGACCTTTCGATCATTGCAGTGGGCCGCCTGAAATCGGGGCCTGAGGCGGCGCTCGTCGCCGAATACCTGAAGCGCCTGCCATGGAACGTCGCGATCCACGAGGTCGAGGAACGGCGGCCCATCACGGGGCCCGAGCGCCAGTCGCGGGAAGCAGACCTGATCCTTGCCGCCATTCCGGCGCAGGCCGAGGTGATCGCGCTGGACGAGCGGGGAAAATCCATGGCGAGCGCCGATTTCGCCGCCTTTCTCGGCGTCCGGCGCGATGCGGGGCGCCATCTCGCCTTCGTCATCGGCGGCGCCGACGGGCTGCATCAGCGGGTGCGCGACCGGGCGTCCCGGCTGCTCAGCTTCGGGCCCATGACCTGGCCCCATGCCTTCGCGCGGGTGATGCTGGTGGAGCAGCTTTACCGGGCGCATGCAATCCTTGCGGGGCACCCCTACCACAAGTGATTGTCTCGCGCGGGCAAGGCTTGTAAACCATCATTTAGCCCGTATTTGATGGGATGAAACAACAGAGTCGCCAATAAGCGGCGTCCCGATCCTGGAATGATATGTGCCATGACCACAGAGCCTAGCCAGTCGTCCGTCAATGCCGCCCGCGTGAAGCCCGCGATCCGCCCCGTCGTCCTCTGCATCCTCGACGGCTGGGGATATCGCGCGGAGCGGGAAAACAACGCCATCGCGCTCGCCAACACCCCGGTCTATGACCGGCTGTGGCGGACCGCGCCGCGCGGCTGGCTGCAGACCTCGGGTCTCGCCGTGGGGCTTCCCGAAGGCCAGATGGGCAATTCGGAAGTGGGCCACATGAATCTCGGCAGCGGCCGGGTGGTGATGCAGGATCTGCCGCGGATCGACAAGGCCATCGCCGACAACGACATCCCGGGCCTTCCCGCCTGGCAGAAGCTGGTCGCGGCCTTGCGGCAGTCGGGCGGCGCCTGCCATCTCATGGGGCTTTTGTCCGACGGCGGCGTCCATTCCCACCAGAACCACATGGCGGCGCTCGCCCGGCTCCTCGCCGCCGAGGGCATTCCGGTGCGGATCCACGCCTTCCTCGATGGCCGCGACACCCCGCCGAAGAGCGCCCTCGAATTCCTCGCCCGCTTCGAGCGGGACATCGCCGGCCTCGATGATTGCCGCATCGTGTCGGTGAGCGGCCGCTACTACGCCATGGACCGCGACAAGCGCTGGGACCGCGTGCAGCAGGCCTATGACGTGATCGCGAAGGCTGTAGGCGCCCGCGCCGCTTCGGTTGCGGAGGCGATCAACGAAAGCTACGGCCGCGACGCCACCGACGAATTCGTCCAGCCGACGGTGATCGGCGACTATGCGGGCATGAAGGACGGGGACGGCCTGCTCATGGCCAATTTCCGCGCCGACCGCGCGCGGGAGATCCTGACCGCCCTCGTGGATCCCGAATTCGACGGCTTCGACCGTGGCAAGCCCTTCGCCTTCGCGGCGCGGGTCGGCATGGTCGATTATTCGACCGCCCTCGCCCCCTACATTGACACCCTCTTCCCCTCCCTTGACCTCAAGGGAACCCTCGGCGAGACGGTGGCGGCGCATGGCCTCCGCCAGCTCCGCACCGCGGAGACGGAGAAATACGCCCATGTCACCTTCTTCTTCAACGGCGGGGTCGAGACGCCCTTCGAGGGCGAGGACCGCATCCTCGTGCCGTCGCCCAAGGTCGCGACCTACGACCTCAAGCCGGAAATGTCGGCGGGCGAGGTGACGGACAACCTCGTCAAGGCGATCCGGTCTGAGGAATACGACCTCATCGTCGTCAATTACGCCAATCCCGACATGGTGGGCCATACGGGGATTCTTTCCGCGGCCATCAAGGCCGCCGAGACGGTGGACCACTGCCTCGGCCGTCTCGAAGAAGCCCTGAAGGAGGTCGGCGGCGTCATGCTGGTCACCGCCGACCACGGCAATCTCGAGATGATGGTCGATCCCGATACCGCCGAGCCCTATACGGCGCATACCACCTTCGACGTGCCGATCCTGCTGGTCAATGGCGAGAATGCGGGGCTTACGGACTTCACCCTCGGCGACGGCCGCCTTGCGGACGTGGCGCCGACGGTACTCGCCCTCATGGGCGTGCCGCAGCCGGCGGAGATGACCGGACGCTCGCTCCTCGTCCGGCAGGCGGAGGTCGCGCGGGCAGCAGGGGGCAGCGTCGCCGGGTGATCGCACGCCGATTCCAGCGGATCCTGATCGCCGCCACGCTCGCCGCCGCGCCGGCGGGCGCCGGGTCTCTCGCGCAATCCCTGCCCGATGAGGCCAAGGACAAGCGGCAGCAGCTGGAATCGATCCAGAGCGAGATCGCCGAGACCCGCAGGCGCGAGCAGGAGCTTGCGCAGAAGGAAGCGGCGGTGCGCCAGGAATTGTCGAACCTGCAGCTCCGGCTGGTGCGCGCCGCCAATCTCATCCAGACCCAGGAGGAGAAGGCGACCGCGCTCGAGGAGCGGGTGGCCGCGCTCGACGGCAAGGTCGCGGAGATGGAAGCCGGGCTGGCCGCGCGGCAGGATTCCCTCGCATCGACCCTCGCCGCCCTCCAGCGGGTGAGCCGCCAGCCGCCCGAACTCGTCTTCCTCCGCCCCGACGACAGCATCAATACGGTGCGCAGCGCCAATCTGCTGGCCGCGGTGATGCCGGTCCTGCGCAAGGAAGCGGATGCGCTTCGCGCCGATCTCGAGCTTCTGCGCCAGCTGCGTGTGGAACTCGATGCGGAGCGCACGGCCCTCGCCCAGAGCCTGCAGGAGCTTGAAAGCGAGCGCGCCGAGCTCGACAAGCTGCTGGAGACCCGCCGCGCCGAGCAGGAACGGCTGCAACGGGAAACCAGGGCGCAGCGGGAAAAGCTTGCCCGCTACGCCCAGCAGGCGAAAACGCTCGAGGCGCTGATCGCGGAGCTGGAAGCGGATCTCGAACGCCGCCGCCGCGCCGCGGCGGACGCCCAGGCGCGGCTCGAGAAGCGGCCCTCGGTCAAGCCCGGTGCAACCGCGAAGGGCGAGACGGACACCGCCTTCAAGGAGGCGGAAGGCACCCTGCCGCTACCGGTGCGCGGACGCTTCGTGCGCCAGTTCGGGCAGCCGGACGAGCTCGGCAACCCGGCCAAGGGCCTCACCATCGAAGCCCGTCCGGGCGCCCAGGTGGTCGCGCCCTTCGACGGCGAGGTGGTGTTCGCGGGCCCCTTCCGCGACTATGGACGAATCTTGATAATCGCGCATGGCGGAGGCTATCATAGCCTGCTTGCCGGCATGAGCCACATTTCGGCCGTCGTGGGGCAAAAAGTCTTGGCGGGTGAGCCCGTGGGTCGATTGAATGACGGGGCTGGCGGCGGATCCCCCTCGCAGGCGCGTCTTTATATGGAACTCAGAAGCAACGGGAAGCCTATCAATCCCCTGCGCTGGCTTGCGGCTGGAAAAGGAAAGGTAAGTGGATAATGCGTAAATTTGCTGGTGCGGCTTCCGCGATCGCCGTGGTCGTCGGGATGGGCCTGGGCGCTGCCTTCGGCCTCCAGTTCAATCCCAACGTGAACAGCGCGCTGGCCGCAAGCTCCGACACCTATCGCCATCTCAATCTCTTCGGCGACGTCTTCGAGCGCATCCGCTCCGACTATGTGGAGGAGGTGAAGGACGCCGACATGATCGAGGCGGCGATCCAGGGGATGCTCACCTCCCTCGACCCCCATTCCAGCTTCCTGAACGCCGAGGACTTCAAGAACATGCAGGTTCAGACCCGGGGCGAATTCGGCGGCCTCGGGATCGAGGTGACCATGGAGAACGGTCTCGTCAAGGTGGTATCGCCCATTGATGACACCCCCGCCGCGCGGGCCGGGATCAAGGCCGGCGACTACATCACCCATATCGACGGCGAGCAGGTGATGGGCCTCAATCTCTCCGAAGCGGTCGAGAAGATGCGGGGCGAGGTCAATACCAAGATCCGCCTCACCATCGCCCGCGAGGGGTCCGACGGCCCGTTCGACGTGGAGCTCACCCGCGCCATCGTGAAGATCCAGTCGGTGCGCCATCGCGCCGAGGGTGATGTGGGCTATATCCGCATCACCTCCTTCAACGAGCAGACGGAAAGCGGCCTCAAGAAGGCGATCCAGAGCCTGAAGAAGGAAATCGGCAAGGACAAGATCAAGGGCTACATCCTTGACCTCCGCAACAATCCGGGTGGCCTTCTCGATCAGGCGGTGGCGGTGACCGACGTCTTCCTCGACCAGGGCGAGATCGTGCAGACCCGCGGCCGCAACAATACGGACATCCAGCGCTACAACGCGACCCGCGGCGACCTGACCGAGGGCAAGACCATCATCGTGCTCATCAACGGCGGCTCGGCTTCGGCCTCCGAAATCGTCGCCGGGGCGTTGCAGGACCATCAGCGGGCGCTGGTCGTCGGCACCCTGTCCTTCGGCAAGGGCTCTGTCCAGACCATCATTCCCCTTGGCGCCAACGGCGCGCTGCGGCTGACGACCGCCAAGTACTACACGCCGTCCGGGCGCTCCATCCAGGCCAAGGGCATCGAGCCCGACGTGGTGGTGGAGCAGCTGAAGGTCGCCGAAGGCCCCGTGGCGCGGACGCCCTACAGCGAAGCGAGCCTGCCCGGCCATCTCGCCAACCCGAACGGCGACGACGAGGACAGTGGCAAGAAGAAAGGCAAGGACGCCAAGGGCAAGGGCGAGGATCGCCCCGAAGGCGCATTGCCCACGGACAGCGCCAAGGAAGCGGCGGAATCCCGCGCCCGGGTGGAAGACTATCAGCTGGCCTATGCGCTCGACCTGCTGCGCGGCATTTCCATCGCCCAGAAGCGGGCCCAGCGCTGATCCGTTGACCGGAGTTTGAGCCGAGGGGGGAAGACGCGGCCGTGTCGAGATTCCAGGAGGCGCGGGAGCAGGCCAGGCTGGCGGAACGCCTGCGCGCCCGCCCGTCCGCCCTGCAGATCGCCTGGCTTCTGACCCTGCTGTTCTTCGGCGGCGTGATCCTGTGGCTCGCCGTCACCGCCCCCGATGAGGCGCCGGAGCCCGCCGCAGCGCCGCCGGTCGCCGCGACGGTGTCGCAGCCTGAAATGTCGGCGCCCGCGGAGCCACAGATCGCCGAGGAGGAGCCCGAACCTGCGCCGCACGCGACGGAAGAAGAAGCCGCGGCGGGTGACCCCGCCGAGGAGCCCGCGCCGGAGCTGGAGCCGGAGCCCGTGCCGGAGCCCGCGGCCCCCGCACCGGCGGCGGAACAGCCCGCAAGCCGGGACATGCGGCCCGCCGAGCCGGATCAGGCCCTGCTCGAACAGGGGCCCCACGGTCCCCTGCCGAAGATCGGCCCCGACGGCCGAGAGCCATGGCAGGCCTATGCCCGCCCGGTGAACGGCCTGTCGTCCCGCCCGCGCATCGCCATCGTCATTTCCGGGGCGGGGCTTCGCAAATCCACCACGGAAGCGGCCATCAACAGCCTGCCGCCGGAAGTCACCCTCGCCTTCTCGCCCTATGCGGACGGGCTTGCCGCACGCACCTCGGAAGCGCGGGCGGCGGGGCACGAGCTGATGCTGCTCGTGCCCATGGAGCCCGAAGGCTATCCGCGCAACGACCCCGGCCCCCATACCCTGCTGGTGGACGGCACGGACGTTGAAAATCTCGACCGCCTGCGCTGGGCGCTGTCGCGCTTTGCGGGCTATGTGGGGATCGTCAACGACATGGGCTCGCGCTTCACGGCGTCGGAAGCGGCCATGAACCTGGTGCTGGGCGAGCTCAGGATGCGCGGCCTGATGTTCTTGGACGCGCGGAGCTCCACCTATACGGTCGGTGCCCAGGTCGCGCGCAATCTGCGCGTGCCGCGCGCCGTCAACAACCGCTATATTGACAACGAACAGACGGAGGAAGCCATCCGGGCGCGCCTTGCGGAGCTCGAGACCGTGGCCCAGAGCTACGGCGCGGCGGCGGGGATCGGACGGCTTTATCCGGTGACCATCAAGGTGGTGGCGGACTGGGCCCGGGGGCTTTCGGCCCGCGGCATCGACCTGGTGCCGGTGAGCGCCGTCGCCAACCGCCAGCCGGTGCGCTGAGCGCCGGAGCGTCGTTTACGAAAGTTGGGAGCAAGATGTCGGATCTGCCTTATCGTCCCTGCGTCGGTGTCGCCCTGTTCAATGGCCGCGGGGAGGTCTTCGTGGGACGCCGCATAGACACCGATATCGAAGCCTGGCAGATGCCCCAGGGCGGGATCGATGCAGGCGAGGATCCGCAGACCGCCCTGTTCCGGGAGCTCGAGGAAGAGATCGGCACCGCCAAGGCCGAGATCATCGACGAGATCCGGGACTGGCTCACCTACGATCTTCCGCCGGAGCTCATGGGCAAGGTCTGGGGCGGACGCTATCGCGGCCAGGTCCAGAAATGGTTCGCGTTGCGCTTCCTCGGGAGTGATGACGACATCAATCTGCAGACGGCCCATCCCGAATTCAGCACCTGGCGCTGGATGACCCTTGAGCGCCTGCCGCAGGTGATCGTCCCCTTCAAGCGCGAGATCTATGCCGAAGTGGCGCGGCGCTTCGCGCCCATCGCCGAGGCGATCGCCCGGGGGTTGCGCTGATGCAGGGACGGGATGGCAGCCTCGGCGATTCCTTCGGCCTGTTCACCGCTGCGCTCCGCGACCTCTGGGCGGCGCGGCGGATGCATGCGGCGCTCTCCGTCATCGTCACCCTGCCGCTGACGGTGATCGGGCTTCTTGGGCTCCTTGACCCCCTCTATGCGGCCATGGCCGGAGAACGGCAGACGCAAGGCCTCGGCCTTGCGATCATCCTCTTTTTCCTGTGGGGAGTGACCTGGAACGCCCCGGCGGTCGTCCTGTGGTACCGGCGCTTCCTTCTGGGCCCGGAACAGCTTCTGCGCATCGCGGTGCCCGACCTCATCCAGCGCAGCCTGTGGTTCGCGCTCTATTACGTCGCCATGGTCATCGTCGGCATGGGGGCGAGTCTGCTGCTCCTCACCCTTCTGGGCGCCGTGCTGGCCATGCTCGGCGGCGGCGACTTTTCGGCGCTGCCGCTGGTCGTCGTCATGTTCAGCGTGCTCTGCTATCTCGCATCCCGGCTGTCGCTGGTCTTCGCCGGGATCACCCTCGGCCGACGGGTGAGCTTCCAGGATTCGTGGCAGCGCACAAAGGGCCGCGGCATGACCATCTTCGGCGCCTTCACCCTGGCGGTCCTTCTTGCCATGATCGCAAGCGGCACCGTCAGCAGCATTCTCGCCATGCTCACGGGCGCGAACACGGAAGGGGCGGCAACGCCGCCCGCCATCTATTTCTTCATCGATCTCGTCGCAAGCCCCTTCGCCTATGCGAGCGCGGCGCTTCCCGCGGCCATCGCCGCCGAGGTCTATCGCCGGCTCATGGGCGAGCCGGTGGACGTTTCTGGGATCCGCGTCTGAGCGGGTTCGCGGACGGGATCACGCCGCCCGCGCCTGCTTCCGGGCCACGAACCGCCAGCCGACGCTCGAGAGAACGCCCGCCAGCATGCCGTTCGGGTTGAGATCGGCCGCGCGCAGGATCATGCGCGCCGCATTGTCCACGTGGGCGCGTCCGTACACGCTCATGGCGGCGCGGGCGTAGGTGGCGGCGCAGCGCTTCACGTCATAGGCGGGCGCATCGGGCAGGAACGCTTCGTTGGCGCTGTAATAGGCGTAGGCGAGCTCGTCGTCGTCCGTCTCCTGCACGCGGCCGAGGGCGATCTTGAGCCGCCGCCAGGCGGGCAGCTTGCCCTCCGCCTCGTAGCGCCGGAGATGCTTCTCGAACAGCTGGTAATGGAAGAACTCGTCGCGGGCGATGCGCTTGGCGATCTCGCGCAGCACCGGCTCGCCGCACGCGTCCCGGATCGCCGAATAGAAGGACGAGGTTCCGGTCTCCACCACGCAGCGGGCGATGAGCTCCCCGGCGCGGGAGCCACGGACCGATTCCGTCGCCTCCAGCGGCAGCCGGTAGCCGGCGCGGAAATGTTCGAGGCTCCGCTCGAAGGAGAAATCGGGGTCGGCCATCTCCGCCCAGCGGCCGAGGGCGATCCCGTGCTGGATCTCCTCCTCGCCCCAGGCGCGGGCGGCGTCCTGAAATTCGGGGTCGCCCGCGAAGACATTGCAGAGATAGGTCACATAGTCGCCGCTGTTGGCCTCGACCAGGGAAGCCGTCTTGGCGATCGCAAGGAAGGTGGGTGTCACCTTGCGGGCGTCGAATTCCGACCAGGGGATGTCGTCCAGTGTCCAGCGCGGCATTCGGGCATCCTTCTCTACTTACACCCATTGGGAGTAAGGGAAAGGCCATGAGGATGTCAATGGCGGCATCATGAGCGGCACGGCGCCCGCCACAAAGAAAAAGCCGCCCGCCGCGTGACGCGACGGACGGCTTGTTCGGAAATGCTTTGTGTCAGGCGGCTTGCGACACGGCCTGACGCAGGGCGACCGCGGCGTCGTGCGCTTCCTGGGCGCGGGCCTTGGCCTCCGGCGACTTGGCGTGGGACACGTCCTCGGCCAGATCCTGGATCTTGCGATCGAGCTCGGCCACGTTCACGTCCGCGAGCGCCACCGCCTCCTCGGCCAGCACGGTGAGCGACTGCGGCGTCACGTCGGCGAAGCCGCCGCGCACGAACAGCCTGGTCACCTGGCCGCCGTCATGGACGGAGATCACGCCGGCGCGGATCGTCGAGATGAACGGGGCATGGCCCGCCATCACGCCGAACTCGCCTTCCGCCCCGGGCACCACCACCATGTCGGCCGTGGTCGCCATCAACAGACGTTCCGGAGAGACCAACTCGAAATTGACTTTGTCCGCCATGACGGTCCTTCGATATCTAGATCACGCCTTCAGTAA
>CAZDSS010000056.1:0-17377 GCA_964508185.1 uncultured Sphingomonadales bacterium | reverse complement strand
CGACAGTTTCGCCATGATCCGGGGCGGCCACATCGACCTGTCCATCCTCGGCGCCATGCAGGTGGCCGAGAACGGCGACCTCGCCAACTGGATGATCCCCGGCAAGATGGTGAAGGGCATGGGCGGCGCCATGGACCTCGTGGCCGGCGTCAAGCGCGTCGTGGTCATCATGGAGCATACGGCCCGCGACGGCTCGCCCAAGATCAAGAAGAAATGCGACCTGCCGCTGACCGGCGTCGGCGTGGTGGACCGCATCATCACCGATCTTTGCGTGATGGATGTGACGGAGGACGGTCTCGTGCTTCAGGAGCTCGCCCCCGGCGTCACCGTCGACGAGATCCGGCAGAAGACCGCCGCCGAATTCAAGCTCGGCGAAGGGGTCGCCTGATCCTTCAGCTGTTCGCGTCGTCGGGCCGCGCCTCCTTGCCGAGGGCGGCCCGCGCCGCATCCCGGTGGCGCGGCTTCACATGGCGGCTGAGCGCCGCCACCATGGCGCTGATGACCGCCGCATCATCCGTATAGCCAAGGCCCGCGACGATGTCGGGGATGAAATCCATGGGCAGGACGAAATAGGCAAGGCCGCCGAACAGCGTCGCCCGAACGGTCGCGGGAGTCGCGGGGTCGATGGCGCAGTAATAGGCCGCGACCAGATTTTCCATGAACGGAATGCGCCGGGCGACGCGCCGCAGCTTGGGCCAGAACTGGGTCCTGACCCGCGTTTCGTTTACGGCCGCATCGTCAAGCTGGGGCCCCGTCGCCGCGAGAGCGGCGGCCGCCAGATCCTGTTCCGCTGCGGGCGCGCCCGACGCCTTGTTGCCGCCCCGCCGCCAGGGAACGGGTATGGACCATTTCATCGCCATGTCCACAAAGATGGTATGGGGAAATTCCCCGTGCAAGGGTCTCGCCCTGATCCCATCTACCGAGACGATCGGGCGGGCGGCATGAAAAACTCCGGCTTTTGAGGGTCGCGAGCCGGGTGATCCTGTGCTATCACCCGGCGTCAAAGCCTGGCAACAAGTCAACGGAAGGGGAGAATCGAACATGCATCTTGAAGGTGTTGCCGCCGTCGTCACCGGCGGCGCTTCGGGTCTGGGTGAAGCCACCGTGCGCGCGCTTGCCGCGGCCGGCGCGAAGGTGACCATCTTCGACATCAACGAAGATGCGGGCAAGGCCGTCGCCGAACAGGTGGGCGGCAAGTTCGCGCGCGTCGACGTCACCAACGCCGAAAGCGTCGCGGCCGGTCTCGATCTCGGCGCCGCCGCCCATGGGGAGGCCCGGGTGCTGGTCAATTGCGCCGGCATCGCCATCGGCGAGAAGATCGTGAACAAGGGGGTCGCCCACAAGCTCGAAAGCTTCACCCGGGTGATCCAGATCAATCTGATCGGCACCTTCAACTGCATCCGCCTCGCCGCCGAGCGCATGGTGAAGCTCGACCCGCTCGCCGACAACGAGCGCGGCGTCGTCATCAACACCGCGTCGGTCGCGGCCTTCGAAGGTCAGATCGGCCAGGTGGCCTATTCGGCGTCCAAGGGCGGCGTCGTGGGCATGACCCTGCCCATCGCCCGCGATCTGGCGAATGAGGGTGTGCGCGTCTGCACCATCGCGCCGGGCCTGTTCCTCACCCCCATGATGAAGGGCCTGCCCCAGAACGTGCAGGATTCGCTCGCCGGCACTGTGCCCTTCCCGCGGCGTCTCGGGAATCCCGAGGAATACGGCGCGCTCGCCCGCCATATCTGCGAGAACGTCATGCTGAACGGCGAGGTCATTCGCCTCGACGGCGCGCTGCGCATGGCGCCGCGCTGATCGCAACGACAGCATCCGATCGATCCGGGCTGCGGCAGACGATGCCGCGGCCCGTCTCTTTTTGGGAGGGGCTATCGGGCGTTGAAACCGGCGGCGATGCGATCCATGGCTTCGGCGAGGGCGATGTCGGCCCGGGTCACACCCCCCGCCGAATGGGTCGTAAGCTGCACCTCCACCCGGTTGTAGACGTTACGCCATTCGGGATGATGATCCATTCGCTCCGCGACGAGCGCCACCGCCGTCATGAAGCCGAAGGCGGTCGGGAAATCGGCAAAGCGGTAGCTCTTGCCGATGGCGTCCCGGTCCGGCAGCTCCTGCCAGCCCGAAAGCTTGTCGAGCGCGCGTTTACGAATTGCGCCTTTGAGGAGCTTCGACCTTTCGGCGGCAGCTCCGGCGGCCCTGGTTTCAGTCACGACGCCCTCCCGGATTCAAGGGAATTCTGCACGACCCCTGCGAGCAGCCGTTCGACGAAGCGGGGCACGATCTCGCCCGCCCTGCCGTAGATCCGCTCCGCAAACAGGCTTTCGCCCAGGGAAGGCTCGAGATTGAGTTCCACCGTATGGGCGCGGCCGTGGCGCCGCACCTCGGTGACGAAGCCCGCCGCCGGATAGACATGACCCGACGTTCCGATGGAGAGAAAAAGGTCGCAGCGTTCGAGCAAGGCGAAGATCTCATCGAGCCCGTGGGGAACCTCGCCGAACCACACGATATGGGGCCTGACGGTGCCGACGGCGGCGCAGGCGATGCAGGCCGAATGGGGGAATGCATCCCCGTCTTCCGCCCAGACCTCGCCGCAGGCGGTGCAGCGCAGCTTGAACAGTTCCCCATGCATGTGGAGGACGTTGCGGCTTCCCGCACGTTCATGGAGATCGTCCACATTCTGGGTCACGATGGTGACCCGCCCTGCATGCTCCCGCTCCAGCCGGGCGAGCGCGAGATGGGCGGCGTTGGGCCCGGCGTCCCGCGCCGCGCGCCGGCGCAGGTTGTAGAATTCATGGACGAGGTCCGGATTGCGGCGGAAGGCGGCGGGGGTCGCCACCTCCTCGATCGCATATTGCGACCAGATGCCGCCCTCGTCCCGGAAGGTGGAAAGACCGGATTCCGCCGAGATTCCGGCCCCGGTCAGGATAACGATATGTTCAAACGGCCCGTTCAGGGATCGACCCGCATTCATCCGCAGCTTGCCCCGGCGACATGCTTCTTCCATATTCGATGCTCGCATGAGGCGATGATTTCCTCAACGGGGAAAGCGGCTGATTTTCAAGGGACAGGACGGGACAAGGGCGGTGATACGGGTACTTTTCGTCTGCCTTGGCAATATCTGCCGCTCGCCCATGGCCGAGGGGATCTGCCGGACCGAAGCGCGGCAGCGCGGCCTCATGGAAGGTGGCGGGGGGCGCATCCTGATCGATTCCGCGGGCACTGGCGGCTGGCATGTGGGCGCGCCGCCGGATCCCCGGGCGGTGGCGGTGGCCGCCCGCCACGGGGTGGACCTGCGCGATCTCCGGGCGCGGAAGGTGGCGGCCGAGGATTTCGACCATTTCCATTTCATCCTCGCCATGGACCGCGACAATCTCGCCGCCCTCCGCGCCGTCTGCCCGGAGGAGCGGCAGGACCGCCTGCATCTTCTGATGGATTTCGCCCGGAGCCCCGGGATCCGCGAGATTCCCGATCCCTATTTCGCCATGAACGAGGCCGGGTTCGAGCGCATCTTCTTCACGATCCGCGACGGCATTTCCGCCTTCCTCGACCATCTGGAGCAGAGCGGCGCCCTGAACCGGGCGCCCTGCTTTTAAGCCTCAGTCCGACCAGTCCTCGCCATCCAGGGGATAGCGCGCCTCCACCCGGTAGATGGAGCCGGAGCTTGAGAGATGGCTCGAGAACAGGGCGAATTCCCTGACCAGAAAGGGCGGCGTCCGGAGATCGCCCCGGGCCTCGAGAAAGGCCGCAAGCCCGCTTTCCGCCTGCCGCTCGCCGGAGAACCGGGCGAGCGTCACGTGGGGGACGTATTTCCGCTGTTCGAGCGGTATTCCGGCCCGGAGCGCCGCCATCTCCACCTTGTCGCGAAGGCGCGTCACCTCCCCCTGCGGCGTGACGCCGGCCCACAGGACGCGCGGCCGCCGCATGTCGCCGAAGATGCCGGCGCCTTCGAGGCTGAGGGTGAAGGGCGTCATGCGGATCTGCGCCAGATTTTCATCGAGATCGCGGGCGGTGCTTTCCGGCACCTCGCCCACGAATTTCAGGGTGAGATGCAGCTGGTCGTCCCGCTGCCAGCGCGCGAACCGCACCCCCATATGGAGCGACAGGAGATAGCGCCGGACATCCTCCGGCAACGGCAGGCCGACGAAAAGACGGATCATCTGGGCGCGCCCTCCCGCAGCAGATCGGCAATCACGGGCGCGAGGCGCTTTGCCACGAGGGCCGCGCCCTCCGCATTGGGATGCATGCCGTCGGCCTGGTTGAGCTCCGGCCGGGCCGCGACGCCTTCAAGGAAGAAGGGATCGAAGGCGACGCTGTGTTCTTCCGCAAGCTCCGGATAGATGCGGTTGAACGCGTCGCCATATTCCGCGCCCATGTTCGGCGGCGCATACATGCCGGACAGCAGGACGGGGATGTTGCGGGATGCGAGATGACGCAGCATGGCATCGAGATTGTCGCGGGTAACCTTGGGATCGAGGCCCCGCAGCGCGTCGTTGGCGCCGAGTTCCAGGATCACGAGATCGGGCCTGCCGTCGGCCGCGCCCGCCAGCACCCATTCAAGCCGCGCCCGCCCGCCGGTCGTGGTATCGCCCGACACCCCGGCATTGACGACCTTCGCGGCGACGCCCATCGCGCGCAATTCCTCCTCCAGCCGGGCGGGCACGGAATCGGTCGCGGGCAGTCCGTAGCCCGCGGTCAGGCTGTCGCCGAACATGACGACGACCTTTTCGGCGTCATGCCCGGCGGCGGAAACGGCAGCGGAAACTGCGGCAAGTATCACGAAAACAAGGGCGCGGCAGAGGAACTTCGGCATCATCCTCACTCTTCATGAGGGTTGGGATTGCGTCACGGCGCATCGAGGATATCCTAACCTGCAGGACAATGGGTGTCTCGATCCCGTGTCGCCCAGGGTTCCATGCAAGATCCCGCAAGGAAAGCAGCTCCCCGGACATGATCACGGCCCAGCCCATCATCAAGACCAGCGCGCTCACCCTGACGCTTCGCAGCGCCGCAGGCGCGGTGCCGATCCTGCGCGGCATCGATCTTTCCGTGCCTGGCGGCGCCGCGGCCGCCATCGTCGGCCCGTCGGGCTCGGGCAAGTCCAGCCTGATGGCGGTCCTGAGCGGGCTCGAGGGCGCGACCGCGGGCACCGTGCTGGTGGACGGCACCGATCTTGCGACCCTCGACGAGGACGCGCTCGCCCGCTTCCGGCGCGGGCGCATCGGCATCGTGCTGCAGTCCTTCCATCTGATCCCCACCATGACGGCGCTCGAGAACGTGGCGATCCCGCTGGAGCTTGCCGGCATGTCCCGCGCCTTCGCCCGCGCCGCCGACGAGCTCGCCGCGGTCGGCCTCTCGCACCGCCTCAACCACTATCCGGCGGAGCTTTCGGGCGGCGAGCAGCAGCGCGTCGCCATCGCCCGCGCGCTCGCCCCGGGGCCGAAGATCCTGTTCGCCGACGAGCCCACGGGGAATCTGGACAGCGCCACGGGCGCGGCGGTGATCGACCTTCTGTTCCGGCTCCATGGCGAGCGCGGCATGACCATGATGCTCATCACCCATGACGCGAGCCTCGCCTCCCGCTCGGACATGATCTTCGAAATGGCCGACGGCCGCATCGCGCGCCAGAGCCTCGGCCGCCGCGACCGGCTGCACGAGGTGGCGCCGGCATCCGAGCGCGGCCAGTGACGGGAAACCGCCGCATGACCGACCGCGCCCCATCCCCGGATCCCGATCTTGGCGTCGCCTGGCGCATGGCGCGCCGGGGGCTTCGTGGCGGCATCAGGCATTTCGGCATCTTCATCGCCTGCCTGGTGCTGGGGGTTGCCGCGATCGCCGGCGTCGGATCGCTGACGGATGCCATCGAGGCGGGCCTCAAGGCCGAGGGGCAGAGCCTTCTCGGCGGCGACCTTGAGCTCCGCCTCACCCAGCGCCGGGCGACCGACGAGGAGATGGCGTTCCTTGCCGATGCGGGCGTGGTGTCGTCCACCCGCAGCCTCCGCGCCATGGTGCGTCACCTGGGGAACGATCGGCGAAGCCTTGCCGAGGTGAAGGCGGTGGACGATCTCTACCCCCTTTACGGGGCGGTGGAGCTTCAGGGCGAGCGCGACTTGGCCGCGGCGCTTGCCGCAGACGGCGTCGCGTTCGGCGCGGCGGTCGCGCCGGAGCTTGCCGAGCGGCTGGACCTCGGCCTCGGCGACCGCATCCGGCTTGGGGACAGCGAGCTCGTGGTCCGCGCCATCCTTCTCCGCGAGCCCGACCGCGCCAACGAGGGGCTGGAGCTTGCCCCGCGTCTCATGGTCTCGACCCATGCGCTGGAGGACAGCGGCCTGTTGCGCGAGGGCAGCATCAATTACGTGAGCTATCGCATCAAGCTGCCGCCGGATGCCGACCTCGCCGCCTTCCACGAGACGCTGGAAGAACGCTTTCCCGACGCCGCCTGGCGCATCCGCGACCGTGAATCCGGCGCGCCGCGCCTTCGCGATTTCGCCGAGCGGGTGGGGCTGTTCCTCACCCTCGTGGGGCTTACGACGCTCGTGGTCGGCGGAATCGGCGTCGGCGGCGCGGTGCGGGAATATCTCGAAAGCCGCACCGACGAGATCGCGAGCCTCAAGGTGCTGGGAGCATCGAGCGGCACCATCGCGCGCATCTTTCTCTTGCAGATCCTGCTGATGGCGGTAATCGCCATCGCGATCGGGCTGATCCTGGGCGCGTCCTTGCCCGGATTCGCGGCGTCCTACCTTGCGGAGCAGCTCCCCGTTCCACCCCGGGGCGGGATCTATCCGCTGTCGCTGCTCAAGGCGGCGCTGTTCGGCCTGCTCGCCGTCCTCATCTTCGCGCTGCCGCCCCTCGTCCGTGCGCGGAGGGTTAAGGCGGCGGCGCTCTTCCGTCGCCTCGTGGCGCGGCCGAGACGCCCCCTGTCGCCGCGGGACTACATGCTTCTCGGCGCGCTCATCGTCGCATTCCTCGCCCTGCCCCTCGTGGGGTCGGAGGAGACGCGGTTCGTGCTCTCGGTCGAGCTTGGCGTCGCCCTCGTCCTCGGGCTTCTTCTTGCGACGGGGCTTCTGATCCGCGACCTGGCCTCCCGCCTGCCCCGGCCCCGGCGCATGCTGCTGCGCCTTGCGATCGCCAATCTGCACCGGCCGGGCGCGCCGACCGTCGGCACGGTGATCGCCCTCGGCCTCGGCCTCACCCTTTTCGCGACCCTCGCCCTCGTCGAAGGCAATCTCCGCCACCAGATCGACCGCAATCTGCCGGAGGAGGCGCCCGCCTTCTTCTTCCTCGACCTGCAGCGCGACCAGATCGAGGACTTCACCGCCACCGCCCAGACCATCACCGGCGTCGGCAATGTCACGGCGGTCCCTTACCTCCGCGGCCAGATCGTCGCCATCAATGGCGTCGCGGCGAACGCGGTCGAGGCCGATCCCGACAGCCGCTGGGTGTTGCGCGGCGACCGCGGCCTGACCTTCAGCGACCAACTTCCCGCCGACAATCGCCTGGTCGCGGGCGCATGGTGGGAGCCGGGCTATGCCGGACCGCCCCAGATCTCCTTCGATGCGGAGCTTGCCCGCGGCCTCGGCATCGGGATCGGCGACCGCATGACCATCACCGTCCTCGGACGCCAGATCGAGGCCGAGATCGCGAGCCTGCGCGAGATCGACTGGGGCAGCATGGGCATCAATTTCGCCATCGTCTTCGACCCCGCGACCCTCGCCGCCGCGCCCTTCGCCTATCTCGCGACCCTCCATGCGACGCCCGCGGCGGAGGCCGAGGCCTACCGCCTGCTCACCGACCGCTTCCCCAACGTCTCCGCCGTGCGCATGAAGGAAGTGCTGGGCGAGATCGGCCGCATCGTCGGCCAGATGGGAACGGCGATCCGGGCCGCCGCCATGGTGACGATCCTCGCGGGCGCCCTGGTGCTCGCGGGCGCTGCGGCCGCAGGCGCGCGGGAGCGGATCTATGACGCCGTGCTGCTCAAGGTGCTGGGCGGCACACGGCGCACCATCCTCATGATGCTGGTGATCGAATATCTCTGCCTCGGCGTCGTCACGGGGCTCGTCGCCGCGCTCCTCGGGACCGGGGCCGCCTATCTCGTCGCCGCCGAGCTCATGGATCTTGAATGGATCTTCCTTCCCGGGGCGGTGGCGGCGACCATCGCCGCCAGCATGCTGCTTGCGATCGTGCTCGGACTCGCCGGGACCTACCGGGCCCTGTCCGCCCGTCCTGCGGCGGCCCTCCGCGCCTTTGCGCAGTGAGCGCGCCTCATAAATTCGTCGTGAAAGTCCCGGTTTTACTTGAAATAAAGCCTTGGACTGCCAATATGTTGCCATGACCCAGGGGCGTTTGCCGCCCGGTAGATACGAGGAAATAGTCGCGATGGCAGAACCACTTCGCACCCGCACTGGAAGCATGACGGGCGCCGGCGTCGGCGTCGCCGTGGACGCAGGCCTCCGCGCCTACATGCTCAAGGTCTACAACTACATGGCCTCAGCCATGCTGCTGACCGGCATGGTCGCCTATGCCACCGCCCACAGCCCGGCCATGATGCAGGCGATCTTCGGGACGCCGCTCTTCTGGGTGGTGGTGCTGGCGCCGCTCGGGCTCGTCTTCGCCCTGAGCGCAGGCATCCATCGCATGAAGGCAAGCACCGCCCAGACGATCTTCTGGATCTATGCGGGCCTCATGGGGCTTTCGCTGGCCTCGATCTTCGTGGCCTTCACGGGCACAAGCATCGCCCGCGTCTTCTTCATCACCGCGGCGGCCTTCGGCGGCCTCAGCCTCTACGGCTATACGACGAAGCGCAACCTTTCGGGCTTCGGCACCTTCCTGGTGATGGGCCTGATCGGCCTCATCGTCGCGAGCCTGGTGAACCTGTTCCTGCAGTCGACGGGGCTCCAGTTCGTGATCTCGGCCGCGGGCGTGCTGATCTTCGCGGGGCTCACCGCCTACGACACCCAGAACATCAAGGAACTCTACCTTGCGAGCGACAGCAGCGAAGCGGCGGCCAGGAAGTCGGTCATGGGGGCGCTCCGCCTCTATCTCGACTTCCTGAACCTCTTCCTGTTCCTGCTGCAGTTCCTGGGCGAGCGGCGCTGATCGCTGACGCCCCGACGCCCTCACAAGCACGAAGCCCCGGCGGATCCCGCCGGGGCTTTTCTTTTGCGCACAAGCGGATCAAAGATGCATGCCGCCGCTCGCCCGCACGCGCTCGCCCGTGATCCAGCGGCCGTCGTGGGAGACGAGGAAGGCGACGACGTCGGCGATATCCTCCGCCGTGCCGATGCGGCGAAGGGCGGTGCCCGCCTCAAGCGCCGCCATGAATTCGCGGTTCTCGACGAGAGGCCCGATGAAATCGGTCGCCGTCGCCCCCGGCGCCACCGCATTGACCGTGATCCCCCGCGGCCCGAGCTCCGCCGCAAGCGACAGGGTGAGGGAATCGACCGCCGCCTTGGTCGCCGCATAGGCGATGAAGCCCGGATAGGCGTTCTTGCTCACCATGGACGAGAGATTGATGATCCGCCCGCCGTCCGCAAGGCGCGGCAGGGCATGTTTGGTCACGAAGAAAAGACCCTTCACATTGACGGCGAAAAGATCGTCGAACAGCGCCTCGTCCGTCTCCAGGATGCTGCCGATGCCGCCGATCCCCGCATTGTTCACGAGGATATGGAGCCTGTCCGCGCCGCGGGCGGCGAGCGCCCGGTCGAGATCGTCGAACATGGCGGCGACCGCGGCAAGGTCCCGAAGATCCGCGCCGAGCAGGAAGGCCGCGCCGCCCCTGGCCTCGATCTCCGCCACCACTTCCCGTGCCGCGGCCTCCTGCCGGCCGTAATGGACGGCGACCAGCGCCCCCTCCTCCGCGAGGCGGAGCGCGATGGCGCGGCCGATGCCGCGGGATGCGCCGGTAACGAGCGCCGTCCGTCCTTCAAGCTTTCCCATGGAGCAATCCCTCCTGCAATGACCGGATAGGGGCATGATGCTAACCCGGGACCGGCGGGGGATGCGACCAGGGCCTGCGGCCGGCTCCGCAGTTCTGCCCCTTTCGGCAGGTCCGCCGCATATAGGATTTGCCATCGCAGACGTTTTTCAGTAGTCTGCGCCACATTCCCCGCGGCCTCGCCCGCGGTCCTGCCCACAGGCACCCGTAGCTCAGTTGGATAGAGCGCTGCCCTCCGAAGGCAGAGGTCACACGTTCGAATCGTGTCGGGTGCGCCATTCCTTCCGTCGGAAATTTCATCCCGAACCCCGGACGAAGGGGCGCGGAACCGCAAGGCCCATTCCCGGGTTGATCCTGAACTGCAGTCGCTGCAATCATCCATGTAACGGCATAGCTCAGGGAGAGTTGGAATGGCGGGACCGATACGTGGATTTCTGGCGGCGGTGATTGCGGCCCTTCTGCTTTCCGCCTGCGGCATCAACGAGGTGCCGACGGCGGAGGAGAACGCCAAGGCGCGCTGGGCCGACCTGCAGAGCGCCTATCAGCGGCGCGCCGACCTCATCCCCAACCTGGTGAAGGTGGCGGAGCGCTACGCCCGCCAGGAGCGCCAGGTGCTGACCGAGGTGACGGAGGCGCGGGCGCGCGCCACTTCCATTCAGGTAAGCGCCGACGATCTCGGCGACCCGCAGCGCATGGCGGAATTCGCTCAGGCTCAGGGCGCGCTCTCCACCTCACTTGGCCGGCTGCTTGCGACCTTCGAAGCCTATCCCGACCTCAAGTCGGACCAGGTCTTCATCAACCTGCAGAGCCAGCTCGAGGGCACGGAAAACCGCATCAACATCGCCCGCCGCGACTACAACGAGGCGGTGCGGCAGTACAACACCACCATCCGCACCTTCCCCGCCATCATCGCCGCCAAGGTGATCTATGGCGCCAAACCCATGACTCCGTTCGAGGCCAAGGAAGGCGCAGATGAAGCCCCCGTTGTCGATTTCGGCGACAGCTGAGGCCCCGGCGGGGGCGATCGCGGCCGCGCGCCGGAGCTTCGCGGCGCTCGTTCTCGCGGCGTTGTGCCTTCTTGTCCTCTGCGGCGCCGCCCTGGCGCAGAACTTCCCCAGGCTCACGGGCCGCGTCGTCGACGGCGCGAACCTGCTGCAGACGGCGGAGCGGCAGGAGCTCTCCGCCCTTCTGGCCGATCTCGAGAAGCAGTCGGGACGCCAGATGGTGGTGGTCACGGTCCCGAGCCTCGAGGGCTATCCGATCGAGGATTACGGCTACAGGCTTGGCCGCCACTGGGGCATCGGTGACAAGGAGCGGGACGACGGCGTCCTCCTGCTGGTCGCGCCCAACGAGCGCCGGGTCAGGATCGAGGTGGGCTACGGCCTCGAGCCGGTGCTGACGGACGCCCTTGCCGCCACCATCATCGCGCGCGAGATCCTGCCCCATTTCCGGCGCGGGGATTACGCCGCCGGGATCGTCGCGGGGACGCGCAGCATCGTGGCGCAGCTCAGCTTGCCCGAGGACGAGGCGAAGACCCGCGCCGCGGCTGCCCGGGATGCGGCGGCGTCGAGCGCCGACGAAATGCCGCCCATCGTGTTCTGGATCATCTTCTTCGCCGTCTTCATCCTGCCCACCCTGATGTCCTTCATGGGCGGCGGGCGCGGCGGACGGCGCGGCCCCATGATCATCTGGGGCCCGGGCCGGGGCGGCGGGCGCGGCGGCTTCGGGGGCGGCGGCTTCCGCGGCGGCGGGGGCAGCTTCGGCGGCGGCGGATCCTCGGGCAGCTGGTAGGCAACTCACGGAAAGGGAGACGCGACTTGGCGAAAATCCGGAAGCTCAGCGCCGAAGATCATGCTCTGGTCACCGCCGCGGTGCGGGAAGCCGAGCAGACGACGGCGGCGGAGATCGTCACCGTCGTCGCCGAGCGGTCGGACCATTACCAGGACGTGCCCCTGCTCTGGGCCGGAGGCGCGAGCCTCCTCGTTCTTTCGCTGCTTGCCGCCATGCCGCGCCTCCATCTCGCGGTCCTCGACCTCCTGCACGCGGGCTGGGTCCACGGGACGGATGCGGCGACCGCGTTCCTCTTCGCCTTCCTTGCGGCGGCGGTTGCGTTCGTCCTCGTCTGGGCGCTCCTGCAATGGCTGCCCCTGCGTCTTGTCGTGACGCCGCGGGATTACAAGATCGCCCGCACCCACCGCCGGGCGCTGGACCTGTTCCGGGTCAAGGTGGAAGGCCGCACGGACGGCCGCAACGGCGTCCTGATCTACCTGTCGCTTGCCGAGCATCGCGCGGAGATCGTGGCCGACGCCGCCGTCACCCGCGTCATATCGCCCGAGACCTGGGCCGAGGTGATGGCCGAAATGCTGGAGATCGTGGGCGAGGGGCGCATCGCCGACGGCATGGCCGCGGCAGTCCGCGCCGCGGGACGCGTGCTTGCGCCCCATTTCCCCCGCGATGCCCGCGACGAGAACGAGCTCGACGACCGCCTGATCGAGATCTAGGCGGAATCCTGTTTTTCCGAGGCCTTCCGCGCAACCGCGGGCGGCGGCGCGTCGGCCCCTTGCGCCGTACGCTCCCGATGGCGCACCGCCTGCATGAGGGTGAGGAAGGTGATGGGCGTCGTCACGATCATGCAGACGGCGATCACGATCTCATGCGCCACGAAGCGGCTGCCCTCCACCGAGAAATAGAGCATGGACGCAAGCAGCACGAGCCCGCCGCCGAGCGTGGTGCCGAGGGTCGGCGCATGGACGCGCTTGTAGAAGGTGTCGAGATGCAGCAGGCCGAGGCAGCCGATGAGGGTCAGCGCGCTTCCGACAAGGAGGAAAAGCCCGACGATCACGAGGGCCCAGGCGGGAAGATCGGCATGAATCACTGGATCACCTCGCCGCGCATGAGGAACTTGGCCAGGGCCACCGTGGTGACGAAGCCCAGGAGCGCGATGACCAGCGCCGCCTCGAAATAGAGCATGCTGCGGGTTCCGATCCCGAACACGAGGAGGAGCAGCATGCCGCTCACATAAAGGGCGTCGAGGCCGATGATGCGGTCCTGGGCGCGGGGGCCGCGCAGGATGCGGATCGCGGCGCAGACCATGGCGAGGCCGAGCATGATCTGGCTCGCCAGCACCATGTAGGAGAAAACGGTCGCCATCATTCGAAAAGCTCCCTCAACCGCCGCTCGTAGCGATTTTTCATGACGTCGATCCAGCCGGCCTCGTCCACGAGGTCCAGCACATGGATGGTGAGCACGCCCTCGCCATGGTCGAAATCGACCCAGAGCGTGCCCGGGGTCGCCGTGATGATGCAGGCCAGCGCCGCCAGCGCCTGCGGCGAACGGGTATCCAGGGGGATGCGGATGAGGCCCGAGATGATCTCCTCCGACCGGGGCGTGAGCACGATCCGCGCCACCGCGATGTTGGAGCGCACCACGTCCGTGAACACGTCGAAGATGAGGCCGAGGGCGACGAACGGTCGCCGGAGCCGCCCCCGCGGCACGTCGAGCTTGCGCAGGGTGAGCGGCAGGAACAGCCCGAGCAGAAAGGCGAGGATGAGATGCCCCGGCGATACGGACTGGAAAAGCATCAGCCACAGGACGAAGATCACGAGGGACATCATGGGATAGGGCAGGATCCGGGACATCATATCACCGCGCCTCCCCGTCCGTCTCGCCGTCGCCCATGGGAACCACCACCGCGGATTCCATCACCGCGTCGATATAGGGCGAGGGGCCATGAAGGTCGCGGGCGGTATCGGTCATGTAGCGCATGACCGGTCCGGCCGAGACGGTGAGCGCGATCCCCACCAGCACCAGGGCGCCCACGGGCACCATTTCGCGAATGCTGATCTTGGGGACGGACCGCTCCACCGGCCCCCAGAACAGGCGGATCCCGGCGCGTGCGCCCGCGATCAGGGTGAAGAAGCCCGACACGATCACAAGAACGAAGAAGGACCAGAGAAGGCCGCGGTAAAGCCCCGTGCCTTGCGCGACCTGGGTCATCACCCCGTCCAGCATGGCGAACTTGGCGATGAAGCCCGCAAGGGGCGGGAGCCCCGCGAGCATCAGCATGCACGCAAGGAAACTCAGGGCGAGCGTCGCGAGAGTCGCCGGGATGGGAATGCCCGGGTCGTCGTCCTCCGGATCCTCGTCGTCGGGGTCGCCGAAGGCTTCGAAGGTCACCGCGAAGATGTCGGCGCCCACGTCGCGCCCGCGCTCCGCAAGCTCGATGAGCAGGAAGAAGGCGGCGAGGGTCAGGGTGGACGACGCCATGTAATAGAGCGCGCCGCCGGTGACCCAGACGTCGTTGATGCCGATGCCTGCAAGCAGGGTGCCCGACGAGACCAGCACCGAATAGGCCGCAAGCCGCGCCGTGTCCTGGGACGCCAGCACCTTCATCATGGCGAAGAACAGGGTCGCCATGCCGCCGACCATCAGCCAGTGGCCGCCGAAGGCGCTGCCCGGCGCCGCCTCGCTGAAATACATGAGCCAGAGGCGGAGCAGCACATAGATCCCCACCTTGCTCATGACCGCGAACAGGGCGCTCACCGGCGGCGACGCCGCCGTATAGGCGGTGGGCAGCCAGAAATTGAGCGGCCAGATCCCCGCCTTGATAAGGAAGGCGATGCCAAGGATCGCAGCCCCCGCATGGAAGAGGGGCCGGGTCTCCGCCGCGAGATGGGGGAGCCGTGCGGCGAGATCCGCCATGTTGAGGGTGCCGGCGACGCCGTAGATCACCGCGACCCCGATCAGGAACAGGAGGGAGGATACGAGGTTGACGGCGATGTAATGGAGACCGGCCTTGACCCGCACCACGCCCGATCCGTGCATCACGAGGCCGTAGGATGCGGCCAGCATCACCTCGAAGAAGACGAAGAGGTTGAACAGGTCGCCCGTGAGGAAGGCGCCGTTGAGCCCCATGACGCAGAGCTGGAACATGGGATGGAAATGGGTTCCCGCCCGGTGCCAGCGCGCCAGCGAAAAGACGAGGGAGGACAGGGCCACGATGGCGGCGATGAGCAGCATCATGGCCGACAGGCGGTCAAGCACGAGGACGATGGCGACCGGCGCCGGCCAGTCCCCAAGCCGGTAGATGACGGGCATGCCCCCCTGCCAGCCGTCCGCGATGCGGAGAAGCGCGATGGCGATCGCAAGATTGGCGAGACAGGCCAGAAGATTTATCGAAAGCCGCGCGAAGCGCTGCCTGCGCTCGAAGAACAGCATGAGGGCCGCCGCAACCAGCGGCACCAGAATGGGCGCGATGACGAGATGCTGCATCCAGCCGGTCATTTGCCGGGCTCCCGTCCGTCCACATGGTCGGTGCCGGTGAGGCCGCGCGACGCCAGCAGCACCACGAGGAAGAGGGCCGTCGTCGCAAACCCGATGACGATGGCGGTCAGCACCAGGGCCTGCGGCACGGGATCCGCATAGAGGGCGGGGTCGACCGCCGCGGGATCATCCATCACGGGGGGCATGCCGCTCCGCAGCCGGCCCATGCCGAAGATGAAGAGATTGACCGCATAGGACATCAGCGACAGCCCGATGATGACCTGAAAAGTGCGGGGCCGCAGGACGAGCCAGATGCCGGATCCGGCGAGGACGCCGATGGTGAGCGCGAACAGGATCTCCATCAGCTGGGCTCCTTGGCGGCCGATTCTTCCGCCGCCTGCTCGATCCGGTGCTGACGGACCGACTGGTGGGCGAGCGCGATCAGCATGAGAACGGTCGCCCCCACGACGAGGGAGAACACGCCGATATCGAACAGAAGGGCGCTCGCCACCGGGATCTTGCCGAGGACGGGGACTTCCTCATAGCCGAAATAGGAGGTGAGGAACGGCAGCTCGAACAGCCAGGCCGCCATGCCGGTGAAGCCCGCAAGGAGCAGCCCGACCGCGATCCAGCGCAGGGGCAGCACGCGCAGCCGCGCCTCCACCCAGCGGGTGCCGCCCGCCATGTATTGCAGGAGAAAGGCGATGGACATGGCAAGCCCCGCGACGAAGCCGCCGCCCGGCAGATCGTGGCCGCGCAACAGGAGATAGAGGGAGAAGGCGCAGATCACCGGGAACATGAGGCGCATCAGCAGGAGCTGCACGAACATGGGCGTCTCGGGGTTCTCGATGGGGCTCTTGCCATCGCCCGGGGGCGGCGCCACGTCCGGCGGCAGCGCCACGCTGTCCGGAGCAGGGCGGAAGCGCCGCAATAGGGCATAGACCGTGAGCGCCACGATGCCGAGCACGGTGATCTCGCCGAAAGTGTCGAATCCGCGGAAATCCACGAGGATCACATTGACCATGTTGCGCCCGCCGCCGCCCGAATAGGAGTTCTCCACGAAGAAGCGGGAGATGCTGTCCACCTCCGGCAGGGTCATGACCATGTAGGCGAGAAGCGCGATGCCGACGCCGCCGCCGATGGCAAGGAAGGCGTCGCGCACGCGCCGGGCGGGCGCCATCACGTTGTCGGGATCGCCGAGCCCCTTGACCCGCGGCGGCAGCCAGCGCAGGCCGAGAAGGAGCAGGATGGTCGTCACCACCTCGACGAGAAGCTGGGTGAGCGCAAGGTCAGGCGCCGAGAACCAGACGAACATGATGCAGGTTGCAAGACCCGCAACCCCCATGAGGATGAGCGCCGCAAGACGCCGGTATTTGGCAAGCGCCGCCGCCCCGAGCGCCCCGCCCATGCCGGTGAGCGCCACGAGCAGGAGGGCCGGATCGATGTCGCGAAGGCGCGCCCAGGTCAGGGCGTCGGTGCCGTAAAGGGGCCAGAGGGCGGCGATCAGGGTCAGGAACACGATCACCCTGAGCTGCGGCTGGAGGCGCCGCGTGGTCACGAAATCGGCCACCGGCCGGGCAAGACGCCAGGACAGGAACACCATGACCTGATCGAAGGCGCGCTGGCCGCTGATGCGGATGAAGGGCGCGCCGTCGATCCCCCGCTCGAGATAGCCGCGGAGCGCGAGGTAGAGGGCGATGCCGCCCGCAAGCGCAATGACGCTCATGAGAAGCGGCATGGTGAAGCCGTGCCACAGGGCGAGGCTGTAATGGGGCGTGCTGGAGCCGAGGACGCCTTCGGCCGCCATCTCGAGGATCGGGCCCACGGTGAGGTTGGGGAAGATGCCGACGAGCAGGCAGGCGAGCACCAGAAGCTCCACCGGAAGACGCATCCAGTGCGGCGGCTCGGCGGGCGTCTGGGGCAGGTCCGTCGCCGCGGGGCCGAAGAAGGAGCCGTGGATGAAGCGCAGCGAATAGGCCACGCTGAACATGCCCGCGACCGTCGCCACATAGGGCAGCGCCTGGTCGAGGATCGAATCCACGTGCTGGGCGATGGTTTCGGCGAAGAACATCTCCTTGGACAGGAAGCCGTTCAGCAGCGGCACCCCCGCCATGGAGGCCGCCGCCACCATGGCAAGCGTCGCCGTGATGGGCATCAGGGAATAGAGCCCGCTCAATC